>JAICSB010000756.1 GCA_025937115.1 Pseudonocardiaceae bacterium
GCGGCGTACGCGATCCCGTCCTACGACGACGGCTACTACTCACCGGACGTGTTCGGTACTGGAACCGGCGCAGCCGTCCCCTTGGACGACTACGACTTCGGTCGCGACTACCGCTGACCTCGTGAGTGCGTAACAGTGTTCTAACACTGTTACGCACTCACGACGTCCCAGTCGGCGAGGACTGCGGCGGTGTCGGCGCCGGGTTTCGGCGGTGGTGTCGGGTGGTCGGGTTGGGTGCGCGAGAACCGTGGCGCGGGGGCCGCCTGAGGCACTCCATCGACGGTGATGACGGTGCCGCGAGCCGCGATGTGCGGGTGCGTCGGCACCTCGGCGAACGACAGTACCGGTGCCACGCAGGCGTCGGTGCCGTCGAAGACGGCCACCCACTCATCACGGCTACGGGTGGCGAACACCTCAGTGAACCGCTGGCGCAACACCGGCCAACCGGCCGGGTCGAGCTGTGCGGGCAGATCGTCGCCGATCAGCCCTAAGCCTTCCAGCAGCGCCGCATAGAACTGCGGTTCCAGCGCTCCGACAGCGACGTATCGGCCGTCGGCGCAGGCGTAGGTGTCATAAAACGGAGTGCCCGAGTCGAGCAGGTTGGCGCCCCGCTCATCGCTCCACAATCCGCATGCGCGCAACGACCAGAACATCTGGGCCAGTGCGCTGACCCCGTCGACCATCGCGGCGTCGACGACTTGGCCGGCGCCGGAGCGGTCCCGTTCCCACAGTGCGGCCAGCACTCCGAGCACCAGGAACATCGAGCCACCGCCGAAGTCCCCGACCAGGTTCAGTGGCGGTACCGGCTTGCCGCCGGCAGTCCCGATGGCGTGCAGCGTGCCGGTCAGCGCGATGTAGGTGATGTCGTGGCCGGCCTGGTCGGCCAGCGGGCCGTCCTGCCCCCATCCGGTCATCCGGGAGTACACCAGCCGAGGGTTGCGGGCGTGGCAGTCGGCGGGACCGATACCCAGCCGTTCGGTGACACCGGGACGCAAACCCTCGATCAGCACGTCGGCCCGCTCCACCAGCCGCAACATGGTTTCTCGCCCGGCGGGGTCCTTCAGGTCGAGAATTACCGAGCGCCGGCCACGGAGCATCTGATCGTCGACGGTGGGGGCGAGCTGCAGGATCTGCTTACCTTCGGAGGGCCGTTCGACCCTTATCACGTCGGCTCCCAGATCCGCTAGCAGCATCGCCGCATGGGGACCTGGGCCTATTCCGGCCAGCTCGATCACGCGCAGCCCGACCAGCGGACCCGGCATGGCTGCCTCCTCGCCTTCGCTGGTCATCAACGGCCGCGGATGCCGTGGAATGCATGAACCAGGGTAGGCGTTGAGATAGTTACCGGCAGGTCTTGGTTCACTGCGAGGTAGTTTCTTGACCCCGTTTTGACCCTCGGTAAGCCGCCCAGGTATCCTTGCTGTCGGTCCCGACTCCGGTCGGGCCGCTCTGTATGCCTGTTGGTGGTGCACCGCTGGTGGTAAGGGGTCGAAAGACTTCCGCCTCCGGATCTGGCGCCGGTGCCGCCCAGCTCCCGTCGGGTTTGTACCCGACCGAGCGGCTGGGCTCACGGCGACACGCCCGACCTCGGGATACGGAGTTACCGGCCGCGGAGCATCTCGTGACCGGTCCGGTAACGCAGCATCAGATGACCCAGTAACACAGCACCGCCGCAGCA
>JAICSB010000050.1 GCA_025937115.1 Pseudonocardiaceae bacterium
TCCGGGTGCTGCCGGACCCGAGGGTGGCGGTGCCGATCAGGGCGGTCTGTTCCAGTCGCGCGTTGGGCGATGTCGCGGTGCGTATCTCGAGCACGGTGCCCGGGCTCGGCGACACCACCGTCACTGCCGCTGCCGCGATGGGCATCTGGAAGCTCAGCATCACGCCGAGCCCCTTTTTGTAGCTGGGGAACTGCTGGAAATAAGAGTCAGTCGACCACCCGGTGCGGGGGTTGCCATCAAGCAGTTTGCCCACGTCCTTCTGGTGGTCCGGGCTGCCGAGTCCAGAAGGGTCATAGACAGACACGGCCTTGACCTGCACTGGCGTGGCCGACGCAGGTAGCATCGTCGGCTTGCCGGCGGCGCTGCTCGGCGCGGCCGGTGGGCTGCCGGCGATGACCAATGGCGCGCCGCCGGTGTCGGTGAACACCGAGACGACCTGCATGCCGCCGTAGCCGAGAATCGACAGGGTGGCGGCGCCCAGCACCGTCATCGATGCGCCCAGTTTGATCCGGCGTAGGTGCTGCGCCCGGCGCGGATCGATCGGGCGCCGGACCCGGCCGCCGCGGCCGCCTAGTGAGAAGAAATCCTCGTCAGCGGTCACGGCGTTGAGCTCGAGCACCTGGCGCACGGCGGACCCGGTGTGCACGCCGCCGCCGGTGCCTGGGCCGGCAATGCAGCGCAGCGCCAGGGTGGACAGCTCCACCGGTACCTCGGGCCGCAGGGTCGTCGGACTGATCGGCAACCGGTCCGTTCCCAGCGGCGCCGGCGGCAGGCCAGGTGGTCCGTCTGGCAGCGGCCAACACCCGGTGAGCAGTAGGTACAGCATCGCGCCCAGGCCGCGGATATCGTCCCGGGACCCGCTTGATGCGGGCGGACCCGGGAAGGCGAGACGTGCCTGCCGGTTGGTGGTCACCCGGATCCGGTCCGGATGGTCGCAGCCGAGGACCAGACCGGCGTTGTGGGCCGCGTCGACGGCGCCAGCCAACGGCACCAGCACGCCAGCCGCCACCGACGGCGGCAGCGGGCCGCCATCCAGCAGGTCGACCAGGGCACAACCCGGGGTCCATTCGGCGACGATCACCGCGACGGTCGGGCCGTCACCGCGCACCGGTTCCAGCACATCGAGCATCCGCGCTGCGCCCGGTGCGTCCAGCCGAGCCGACCGCAATGCCCGCGCGACGGCGGTACGGATCAGCGCGAGCTCCGCGGGATGCTGTGCAGCGATGAACAAGGTCAGCGCGACGTCACGCTCCAGCATCAGGTCTCGGCCCCGCCACAGGCGGGCGGCGCAGCGGTCGTCGCGGCCGAGTTCAGCCAGCAACCGGTAACGACCTTGGCCGAGAACACAGCCGGGAGTCGGCCACGAGGGATCGGACCGGTGTGGCCCTGTCCCCGCCGACTCGCTCACGGTGATGTCACCCTCCCTGGGCCGTTCCGGACGTTTCGGCGCTTCGGGATGATTGTCAAGCTTACGGCTCCCGAGGGCTAGTTGAGCCGGCGAGCGGACGCAACCGCGCGAAGACTGGGGAGCGCAGCGCATCGGTGAGTTCTGGCGTCCGCAGGACGATCAGGGCAAGGCCCATCACGACACCGACGATCACCGTCGTGAGCACCAAGTCAAGCCAGGCGCCGGCCACGCCGTTGAAGTCGGTCAGGGCGCGCAGGGCGAGCACCGCACCCACCGCGGGCACGGCGCTGAGCAGGCAGTTACGCAAAGTGAGCAAGCTGCGTTTGGTCTCCACCCGGCCGAGTCGCCGGCGCAGCCACACCTGCCCCACCATGGCGCCCACCACGCAGGACAGCGAGTTGGCCGCGGTGAGCCCGAGCACCACATCGGCGTCGTCGAGGAACACTGGGCAGGCCAGCAGTAGCGGCAGCTTCACGGCGACCATCACAGCGTTGATCATTGTCGGGGTGCGTGCGTCGGCCATCGAATAGAACACCCGCAGCTGAAGCATCGTCATCGCGTAGGGCAGCAGACCGAAGGCGGACACCGCCAGCGCGGTACCCAGCCGCTCGGCGTTGCTGCCCGCTTTGCCCAGCGAGAACAGCGCGAGGCCGATCTGCTCACCGGCCAGGGTGAACACCACGGTGATCGGTACCAGCAGCACGATGAGGTAGCGACTGGCCCTCGACAGGTGCTCGACCAGTCCTCGCCAGTCGGCGTCGGCCGCGGCCCGGCTCATCCGCGGCATGATCGCTGTGAGCAGAGAGTAGCCGAGGACGCCATAGGGTAGTTGCAGGAGCAGCCAGACCAGGCTGTAAATCACTACCCCGCCCGGATCGCCTTGCGCTGCCGAGCGGGTGGTGATTACGAAGCCAAGTTGGCCGACAAGCACGTAGAGCACGAACCAGGCCGCCATCCCGCAGGCCTGGGTCAGCCGGGAGTCCCATCCCCATCGCCAGCCGAAGTGAAAACCGGCCCGACGTAACCCGGGTATCTGCACCAGCGCCTGAGCGACAATGCCAGCGGTCGTGCCCAGGCCCAATACCAACAATTTCGGGTCGCTGAGCCGCGCTGGGTTGACGCTGATCTCCCCTGGTACGAGGGCGTAGATCCCTAACGACACCAGCACGATGACGTTGTTGAGGACCGGCGCCCAGGCCGGCGGACCGAAGCTGCTGCGGGCGTTGAGAATCGCCCCGAATAGCCCAGACAGGCCGTAGAACACGATCTGCGAGAGCAGTAGATAGCCGAACATGGTGGTCAGCTGCGGGTTGGCGTCCTCGCCGTCGCCCAGGAACAACACGGCCAGCAACGGTGCCGCGGCGATGGCGAGCACGCTGGCCACTCCCAGCGCCACGCAGGCGACGGTGACCAGCCGCTGCACGTAGGCCTCGCCCTGGTCGCGGTCCTCTCTCGCGGCGCGCACCAGCAATGGCACCACCACGCTGGTCAACACTCCGCCGAGCAGGACCTCGTAGAGCATCGCCGGCAGCGTGTTGGAGACCGTGTAGGAGTCGCTGACCACGCCCAGCCCTAGTACGGCGGCGAGGGCGAGCTGGCGGAGGAACCCGGTGATCCGGCTGACCAGGGTCGCCACCGCCATCGTGCGAGTGGCGGCGGCCAGCGAGCTGTGCCGTGTCAGGGGTCGGTCAGTGGGCAGGCCGTCGGACGGCAGCTGTGTGCGGTTCGCGGTGTCCAACGTCACCCGGCTTCCCGTCTTCGGCGTACTCGGCGCACGAGCCTGCGGGCCACCAGCGCAACCAGTGCGGCACCCGCGCCCGCGGTGAGCGCGACTGTAACCCTGCTGAACGCGGTGGAACGCAGCTGGAGGGTGCTCGGCTCGCCCAGCGGGGTGCCGCCCGGGGTACTCAGCCGGGCATCGACGCTGAACTGACCCGCCCGGCTGACTTTCGCTGGGATGACCAGCTGCCGGGTACTACGAGCCGGCACCAGCTGCAACCCGACTTCTCCCGATCGCAGCCCGGCGGTGTCCGACAGGCTCAGCTGCACCTGCATTCCGACCGGGAGCTCATTGCTGACGGTGATCAACAGTGGCGAATCCGAGGCCGCCAGGCTGTAGGTCCCGGGTGGCTGCACGATCCGCACCGATCGGCGCAGGTCGTCGAGCCGGCTGCTCTCCTCGCTGGTGATCAGCGCGGCCCGGCTGGGTAGCCCGCGCCAGGCGGCGGACACGCCACGGAGCAGGCCCAGCCGCAGCGGATCGAGCAAGGTGGCCGGCCGCAAATTCGCGGCCGGGTCCAGGACGGTGGCTACCTGGAGATCGCGCAGGACGTTGCGATCCCACAGGACCTCCGCGGTGACCGACGGAGGGATCTCCTGGGCGCCGGCCTGTGGCGGATAGGTCAGCGCGACGGCGGCATCGGCAGGATGGGTGCTGGCCAGCGTCGGCAGCTCACGAGGCGTGACGAAACCGGCCGCCAGTAGTTGCCGGGCACCGATCAACAGCGCGGTGGCCTCCGTACCGCGGACCTGCCAGCGGCGCGGCGGTACCAGCACGACAGGCCGACCGCTGGCGGCGCGATACGCCAGTGCGCCGAGCCCGTCCTGGGTGGGTAGCGGGTTCGCGGTGCTGGCCAGCGCGCTGGTCACCAGCGGGTCGACGAGTACACCGACGGGGGTGGCGCCGTGGCCGCCCGGTATGGCGATGCCGGGGTTGGTGGTACCTGACGAGCCACCAACGAGGCTGACCACGTCGGCTGGGGCCGCCGGTGCGGGGATGATGCCGCGTGGGTCGAGCAGCACGGCGTGGGTCTGCAGTGCAGTGAGGTCAGCCAGTGTTCGCTCGTCGAGCATCTGGTCGGCCGGCCAGCTTACCCCGGTCAGTGGCTGCACCCCGAGCAGGTCTCCCACCAGCCGCGCGCCGGTGCTGGTGGCCAGCGCCTCCAGGTCGGTCAGGCCGGCCCGGGACAGCGCGACCAGGTCGGCATCTGCATAGGGCAGCGGCAGCACGCAGCGCCCCTGGACGGCCGCGCGCAGCCGATCGAGCCAGGTCCGCGCATCCCGCGCACCGGTGCCGTCGCTGATCCCGCCCGGGTGAGACACCCGGTAGCCGTGGCTCATCCCGTCGAGGGTCTCCAGCAGCAGTGGATCGACCGCCACGCACACGGCCGCGCCCAGCGGTGACCCCGGTGGCACCGCCTGTTCCAGCGCCCCGAGCAGCCCGTCCAGCCGCCCACCGGGTGCGATGTCGGCGGCCAGCGGGTCGCTTCCGGCGCGGTCACTGTGCAGCAGAACCGGGTCGCCGGGCTCGCTCGGGAGTCGATCGGGTGCGGCGGCCAGCGGCCACAACACGGTCAGCGGGGCCGGCTGCGAGGGTTGCGCGAGCACCGGGCCGGGCGGTTCACCTGGGCCCGCGGGGGGGATCCCGAGCACCGGCAACAGCAGCGGGACCGACGCCAGCCGCGCGACGCCGCCGAAGTCCGGTTGTCCGTTGAGGTTGACCAGCACCGGGTACACACCTGGTTCGGTGATCTGCAGCGACTCCAGGTCGGCCCCGCCGCGCAGCGGCACCTCGAGGGTAAATGGGCTGCTCTGACCAGGGGCGAGATCGACCGGTAGCGGCTGGAATCGGGTGACGTGCGGCGCGTCGGCGCCGCCTGCGATGGCGCGCGCGGCGGCGTCGTCGGAGGTGATCGGCTCGTCGCGTTGCAAGCGGACCGCGAGCTTGGTGATCGGGCGGTCCCCGATGTTGACCACCGTGCCGGTCACCCGGAGCACCGGCGCGCTGGTGGAGGTGACCATCCGCGGCGACACACTGGACAGCTCAAGCCGCGCCAGCACATTCGGACGGTCCGGTTGCCCCATCGCTAGCGCCGCCACGACGCCGGGGCCCAGTAAGATCAGCGCCGTCACCAGGACGGCTGCGGCGCCACGATGGAGCCGGTATCTCATCCCGAAGTTCTCATCTGCGGGCCCCTCATGCGGAGTCCGCGAGCATCGTGGTGGCGCGCTGGACCAGGCGTCGCTCGTCGGCGTAGGCCAGCCGTGCCGGCAGATCAGCCAGCGCCACCCAGGCCACCTCGGTGACCTCGACGTCAGCGTCGGACAGCTCGCCGCCCACCGCGCGCAGCAGGAAGTGGTGCACCGTCTTGTGCACCCGGCGATCTTCGGCGACAAACCAGTAGTCGATGCTGCCCAAGGCGGCCATCACCGCGCTGTCGATGCCGGTCTCCTCGGCCACCTCACGCACGGCTGCCTGTTCCGCGGTCTCGCCGTCCTCGACGTGCCCCTTGGGCAGCGACCACAGCAGCCGGCCGCGCCGGTCCAGCCGGCCGATCACGGCTGCTCGCCCGGTCTCGGTGTCCACCACCAGCCCACCGGCTGAGGTCTCCGCCACGGTGCGCATCCGGGCGGAGCGACTCTTGCCGCTGCTTTGGCCAGATGCCTTGCGCGCATCCTTGTCTCGGCTGGACTTTCTGGAGCGCGCAGGCATGGCGCCGATGGTATCGGCGTCGCCGCCTTGCCCGTGGGCCAGTCGTCGCAACGGAGCGGTTACCCTCGCTCCTCGTGTCACCCTCACCTTCCGCGCTCGGAAATCGCATCCCGGCCGCGAGTCACGCACAGCACAATGCCATCGTGGAGCTACTCCGGATCGCGCCGGTCGCCGACGAGCTGGCCGCCCGGTTCACCGCGGCCGGCCATTGCCTGTACCTGGTCGGCGGCAGCGTGCGCGACGCGCTGTTGGGCAGGTTGGGCACCGACCTGGATTTCACCACCGACGCGCGACCGGACTCGATCCAAGCGATCCTGGCGGGCTGGGCGGACGCCGTGTGGGGCACCGGGATCGCCTTCGGCACCGTCGGCGCGACGCGGGCCGGCATCCAGTGTGAGATCACCACCTTCCGGGCGGACCGCTACGACCGGGTGTCGCGCAATCCCGACGTCGTCTTCGGCGACACGGTTGAGGGCGACCTGGCTCGCCGAGATTTCACCGTCAACGCGATGGCTGTCCAACTGCCGTTGCGTGGGGCTGGCGGCATCGTCGACCCGCACGGCGGGATGGCCGCACTGGCGCGCCGTGAGCTGGACACCCCCGCGACGCCGGAGGAGTCCTTCGCCGACGACCCGCTGCGGATGCTGCGCGCGGCCCGGTTCGTCTCGCAGCTCGGCTTCACCCTGGCCCCGCGGGTCCGGGAGGCGCTGGTTGCGATGGCGGGCGAGATCCGCCGGATCACCGTCGAGCGGGTGTCCGCGGAGCTGTCCAAACTGCTGCTCGGGACCAATCCGCGGGCCGGCGTAGAGCTGATGGTGGACACCGGGCTGGCCGAACATGTGCTGCCCGAGGTGCCCGCGATGCGCCTGGAGATCGACGAACATCACCAGCACAAGGACGTCTACACGCATTCGTTGATCGTCCTTGAGCAGGCGATCGCGCTGGAGGACGGCGAGCCCGATCTGGTGCTGCGGTTGGCGGCGTTGCTGCACGACATCGGCAAGCCGGCCACCCGCCGCCACGAGCCCGCCGGCGGGGTGAGCTTTCACCATCACGAGGTCGTCGGGGCCAAGCTGGTCCGCAAGCGGTTGCGCGCGCTGCGCTACCCCACCCGGGTCATCGACGATGTCGCCACGCTGGTCTTCCTGCATTTGCGGTTCCACGGCTACGGCGGCGGCGAGTGGACCGACTCGGCGGTGCGCCGCTACGTCACCGACGCCGGTGATCTGCTGCCCCGGCTGCACAAGCTCGTCCGGGCCGACTGCACCACCCGCAACCGTCGCAAGGCGCTCGCGCTGCAACGCACCTATGACGATCTGGAGTCGCGCATCGAGCGGATCCGCGCCGAGGAAGACCTCGCCGCGGTACGACCGGACCTGGACGGTAACGCGATCATGGAACTGCTCGGGTTGCCGCCGGGTCCGCTGGTCGGTCAGGCGTGGCGACACCTCAAAGAGGTGCGCCTGGACCGTGGCCCGCTGTCCCGCGAGCAGGCCGAGGCGGAGCTGCGCCAGTGGGCGCAGGACAACCTCCGTGAGCCCTGACGACGCCCCGGTCGTCTTGCTCGACGATCAGTTGCAGCCGATCGGGCAGTTGCCCAAGTCCCAAGTGCACCATGCTGCGACGCCGCTGCATTTGGCGTTCTCCTGCTACATCTTCGACGGCTCCGGCGCCGTGCTGATGACCCGCCGCGCGGTCAGCAAACGGACCTGGCCAGGGGTGTGGACGAACACCTGCTGCGGTCATCCGTTGCCCGGTGAGGCATCCGCCGACGCGGCCGCCCGGCGACTGCGTGAGGAGCTGGGGTTGCGCCTGGTGCGCTCGGCAGTGGCACTGCCCGACTTCCGCTACCGGGCCGTGGCGGCCGACGGCGTGGTGGAAAACGAGTTCTGCCCCGTGCTCGTCGGCACCGTCGACGGCGAACCCCGGCTGGATCCGTCCGAGGTCCTGGAATACCAGTGGGTGCCCTGGCCCGACGTGGTGACCCTCGCCGAGACCGCCCCCTGGGCGATCAGCCCGTGGTCAGCCCTCCAGATCCCGCAACTCTCCGCCCTAACCCCCCACCCCGCATCCCTCCTCACAGCGGCTCCACCCCGACATGGGGACATATCGGGGTAAAACAGCTCCCCTTTACCCCGATATGTCCCCATGTCGGGAGGCGACCCCGGGGTGGCGGTCGATGAGCGGGTAGAGGGTGGCGGCGGTGAGGTAGGCGGCTGCGGCGAGCAACAGCAGGTGCGGTGCATGGCCGTTGGGTGGGACCAGGGTGGCGGCTAGGGCTACCGCTAGGACGTAGCCGACGTTGAAGACGGTGTCGTAGAGCGCGAAGACCCGGCCGCGCACGTCGTCGGCGACGTCGGCCTGCACCGTGGCGTCCAGGCTCAGCTTCACCACCTGACCGGCCGTGGACAGGGCGAAGGCGGCGGCCAGCATCGTCGACATGAGCATCGGCAGGCCGAGCGTGATGATCACAATTCCGGCCACCAGCAGGGCGCCGCGGACCGTCCGTCGCCGGCCGAAGCGCGCCACCAGTAGCGGGCTGAGCACCGCCGCGAGTAGCAATCCTGCGGCACCCGCGGCGAGCAGTTCGCAGACCCCGGGCAACCCGGACCGGAACACTCCGTGCGATCTGAAGGAGTTGCGGTAGAGCAGCAACGCCACCAGGGTCGCGATCCCGAACGAAAGCCGGTGCGCCACGAGCGCTACCAGGCCGGCGGCGACGCTGGGTACCCGAGCCGCTGCGGCCAGACCGTCGCGCAGCCCGTTGGCCACCGCGCGGGTCGCCTCCGCGGGCTCGTCGACGGAATCCGGGCCCAACTGACCGCGATGAAAGCCGGTCGCGACCACCGCGGCGACCAGCGAGCCCACTACGGCGCTGCCGGTTACCCATGCTGAGCCGGTGTTGCCCGGCCCGATCAGGCTGCGCAGCCCGATTGCACACGCCCCGCCCAGGAGGGTGACCGCCGAGCCGAGGGTCGCGGCCAGCGCGTTGGCCTGAACAAGATGCCGTGGTGGCACCACATGCGGCAACCCGGCGGACAGTCCGGCGAGCACGAACCGGCTCAACCCGGTGACCAGCAAAGCCCCCAGATACAGCGGCACGCCCGCCACCCCGAACCCCACCGCCAGCGCCACCAGCACGATCGGGAGGCCACGCAGCAGATTCGCCACGATCAGGATCCGGCGGCGGTCCCAGCGGTCCAGCAGTGCCCCGGCGAACGGCCCCACGAGGGAGTACGGCAGCAGCAAGACAGCGAGCCCTGCCGCGACCGCCATCGGGTTGGCTTGCCGTTCCGGGTTGAACAGCACGGCGCCGCCCAGTCCCGCCTGGAACACCCCATCGCCCCACTGCGCGGCGAAGCGGGAGGCCAGCAACCGGCCGAACCCGCGGGTGCCCAGCAGTCGCCGCATCGGGAGCCGGTCAGTCACACTGGAGCAGACCATGGTCTGCGACGACGTCACGACCATGCAGGCTAGCGGTGTCGGGTGCCTTGTGGTGACTTTGTGGTGTGCGCAACGATAGTGAAATCGAAGACGTGGGTGCGGTGAACTCCCTGGAACGGGGATCGGCGCTGGTTGCCGCCCCGGGACTGCAAGACCCCAACTTTCGCCGCACCGTCGTACTCATTATCGATCACACAGCGTCGGGCACGCTCGGCGTCGTGCTCAACCGGCCCAGTGAGGTGCCGGTGCACGACGTGCTGCCGTTGTGGGGTCGGCACGCCACGCTGCCGCGGGCGCTCTATGTCGGCGGCCCGGTGCAACGACGCGCTGCCCTGTGCGTGGCCGCGCTGCCCGCTGGCGTGGACGCCGAGCGCACCGAGGGTATGATCAAAGTCCGCGGATCGCTGGCTCTGATCGACCTGGATGCGGATCCGGACCTGTTGGCGCCCCAACTGCGAGGGCTGCGGGTATTCGCCGGGTACGCGGGTTGGGGTGAAGGTCAACTAGCCGGTGAGATCAGCCGCGGGGACTGGGTGGTCGTGCCAGCGTTGGCCGATGATGTGCTGGCGCCGCTCAATACCGACCTGTGGAGTCGGATATTGCGTCGCCAAGGCATGCCGCTAGCCCTGCTAGCCACCTACCCCTCCGACCCAACCCAGAACTGAGCCGGGTTGTGCCGCAATCGCCATTCGGAGCCGAATGGCGACTTTTGGCGTCGTGGAGCCGCCATTCGGAGCCGAATGGCGGATTTGGGCCTGCCCACGAGATTACCGACCGTTCACCGCTGCTGACGGACCGTTGAGCGATGGTTGCCGGCGGGCCTCCGCCAACTGGAACTTGATCTGTGCAGTGATGTCGAGGCACTCATACACCCACCCATGGCCCCCAGACTCAGGGCTGGGCAACATCCGAGGGGTACTCAGTGTCTCGTGGAAAGCACGCCAAGTCTCGTGGTAAGCACGCCAAACCGACCTCGCATCACCACTTACCGACTGCGCTGGCGGCGGTGACCCTGGCCGCCGGCGGTGTCCTCGCCTTCGCCGGCAGCGCGGCCGCAGCACCGCTGCCCGGCCGCAGCACCGCGGCGCGGCCCGCCGGCCAGGCCGACGTCGTTGCGCTGCGGGCGTTGGACGCGGCATTGTCACAGCGCGGTACCCGCTACCGCAGCGGCGGCAGCGGGCCGGGCGGGTTCGACTGCTCCGGGCTGGTGCAGTGGTCCTACCGCCAGGCCGGGCTCTACCTACCCCGCACCGCCGCCGCGCAGTCGCGGGTCGGTACCCGGGTGAGCCTGTCGCAGATCCGGCCCGGGGACCTGATCTTCTACTCCTACGGTGGTGGTGTCGGACACGTAGCGATGGCCGCCGGGGACGGCATGCTCATCGAGTCGTCACAGTCCGGCCACCCAGTGGCCAAGCGCCGGATCTACACCAGGGGATTGACCGTGATCCGGCGCGTCGTGGAGCCACCGCCCGCAGCGACATCACCAGCGCCAGAGCCACCCGCTGTGCGCAACGGTGGGGCCGGTACTCCCTGGCGCTCCGGCGCAGCATCGCGAGTCTGGTGAGGGCGTCGACGAACTCGGTCAAGTACCGCGGCCGCGTAGACGGACCGCACCATCGATACGACCTCTGGCGTCGCGTTCCTCGGTCAGTCCGTGGCCACAGGTCGCCAGCGCCGCCGCGACGATGGCCAGGAACAGGACACCGAGGCGCCGCGCTGCGATCCGCTCGGCGTCCCCGCGGCTCTCTCGGCGGCGCTCAGCTCGCGAGAATCCCTGGCGAAGTCCGAGCTAGCGCCGTCAGCTCGACGCAACCGCCGGCAACCCGGCTCAACTCCCGCCAAGCTCCGCTAGCTGGTCAGGTGCGCCGAGGCCTACGACTCGAAGTCGGCCGGGCAGCGACCGACTTTCTAAGTCCCGGTCGGATCCCGAAGGTCCGTCCAACATTCGAAATTCCGCCAGATCTGGCGGGTTTGCGTAGGGTAGATACATCCTCCCTACGTCCCGGAAGTCCTCCTCGATTAGGCGCCGGATCTGGTCAGAGCGGACGATAAAACCGGCCGGCCGCCGGGAGCTGGACTCTGACGGGGGGCAACGCTCAACCGGCGGCCAGCCGGGATCTGTGGTCGAAATCCGGGGTTGATCTACGGATTTGGGCGGTGCTGCCCCTGGCGCGGTCGGCCAGCACGCCCAGTCGCTGCCGCAGCTCGGCATCGGTGATGGTGTCCGGTGACCTCATCGGCCAACGTCACGACCTCACCGAGCAGATATCGCAGTCGCGCGAGGTCCTCGACCGCGAGTGCGCCGCCAGCGGACGGCGCAGCAGGACTCGACCTCCCAGAACCCCGCCAGCACGATCTCATCCACCCAGTCGGTGGCCTCCCGCACGCCGAGCAGGGGTGCGTCCTCACCGGGCCCGGTCCGCTTGAAGGCGAAACCCGGACTCCTTGGCGGTGTCCAGCAGCCGCTTGGCGGCCGCCAGTTCTGGGCTGTCCAGCAGGGAACTGGTGCGCGCCTGGCCGCTCACCGGCTGGCCTTGACGCAGAGCTTGCAGCGGCAAGGAACCCAGAGGGAAGGAGTCCATAACGGGGCGTCGGCGTCGACCAGCGACCCAGTGGGTAGCGCGATGCGCAGCAGCCGCGGCTCGAACACCGCACCGCACGCGGCCACCACGGTGCCGTCTGCGCGCTGCGAGCCGTGCTGGGTGTGCCGGTCACCCGGTGACCGCGGATACCAGCTCACCGTCGATCAGCGGCGCGGTCGACGGTGACGTTCTCTGCGATCTCGGCGTTCCACCCAGCGGCATAGCGGAGGCAGTTCTCGCA
>JAICSB010000670.1 GCA_025937115.1 Pseudonocardiaceae bacterium
ACCCGACCCGGCTGGTGCCCGGTGCTCCCTTCGACACCGAAGCGGCCTCCTGGCGTGATCTCGTCGGCGGTTTCGAAGACCGGCTGCAGGTGCACTGAGTCTATTGCGGTACGCCATAGTGCGATCTGGCCGGGAGATCACCACTGCGTAGCGTGGTCTCCCGGTTGCCGCAGCCGCTGCCGGGATGGTTAGGCTTCGCGCCCACCAGGATCGGTCCGTTCCCCTTAGCGAAGGCCAAGCCCGTGACCAACACAGCGACGCAATCCTTCGATCGGATGCGCAGCATGCTCGTGCGCGCCGCCGAGATCCGCGACAGCGAACAGCAGCAGATCTTCGACGCACTGGACGAGATCCACGCCCGGCTGGCTCCGCTGGAGTCGCTGGGCTCGGTTCGCAAGCGGCTGTCGGAGATGCCGGACCGCACCGAGGTCAGCGTACTGGCCGAACGGGTCGATGAGGCGCTGTCGAAGCTGGAGGCTCAGGACAGCGCTATCGCCGGGCTGTGCCGCGCCGTCGAGTCGATCGTGGACAAGCTCGCCACACCATTCGCCGAGCTCGGTGGACGGCTGGACGGGATGGCGGGCCGGTTCGAAGGCGTCGCCGGGCGGATGGACGGCCTGGAAGACCGGATCGCCGGGTTGCACAAGCGGATCGACGACGTGGACCACCACCTCGACCGGCAGGACGCCAGGCTCGACGGGCTGCCCGCTGCCGTGCACGGACCGGTGCGCGAGCAGATCGGCAGCACCGAGACCGGACTGCGGAGCCGGCTCGACGAGGTCGACAAGGGCGTGCACGAGTCGCTGGCGGATGCACTGGAGTCGGTCACCCATCGGCTCGATGCCCTGTCCACTCGGCTCGATGGGCTGGAGGAAGGCGTCGGTAACCGGATCGGCTCAGTCACCGAGCGTCTGGGGGTGCTCGATGGCGCGCTGGCCCACCGGCCCGATGTCGACTCGCTGTTCGGCCTAGTCCGGCAGGCGAACCAAGAGTCCGAGATGCGCTACACCGCGCAACTGGACGAGGCGATGGCCACCTTCGCCGAAATCATCATGGGCGGTGGTACGCCCGCTCCCCTGCCCACGACCCCACCGCCGCCGCCACGCCCAGCCCAGCGTCGGGTCCGCGCTCGAAAGGCGCCAGAGCCGGAGGAGGGCGGCGTCGTGATCGACGCCGCCTCGTGAGTGTTAACCAGTGCTAGGCACTCACAAGCCGAAGGCATCCGGCAGCAGGTCGCCGACTGGGCGGATGCCGTGCGGCGTGTCCACCAGGCAGCTCGGCCCGCCGAGCTCGTGGAGCAGCTGACGGCAACGGCCGCACGGCATCAGCAGATCTCCGATGCCGGAGCGGCAGGCCACCGCCACGAACCGACCGCCACCTGACAGCCGCAGCTGCCCGGCCATCGTGCATTCCGCGCAGAGGGTCAACCCGTAGGAGGCGTTCTCCACGTTGCAGCCGGTCACCATCCGGCCGTCATCGCACAGCGCAGCCGCACCCACCTGCAGCCGCGAGTAGGGGCAGTAGCCGAGCGCTGCGGCCTGCACCGCAGCGCAACGCAGGGCGTCCCAGTCGATGTCCCGGTTGGTGTGACTGCTCACCTGATGAGCATCCCCTACCGAATCCTCACCCGCCGCCCAGCTAACCTTCGCCCGGTGCGGACGGTCCGATCCCGAGTACTTGCGGTGCTGGTTGTTGCTCTCGGTGCGATGCCCCTGCTTGGCGCGGCACCCAGCGCAGCGCAGACCGCGTGCTCGCAGCAGGTCGCCCCGCCGCCACCGGTCGACTCCTCAGAAACCCCGGCTCCGGGTACTGCGCTTCCACTGCCGATGTCGGTTCCCGACCGTCCGGTGGGCGGGCCACGGATGGGCGAGTGCGGGCTGATACTGCCCGCCGGTGCGCCCGTCCCGCCGGCGGGGATCAGCTCGATGTCCTGGCTGATCGCTGATGCTGGCTCCGGGGACGTGCTCGCCGCCAAGGATCCGCACGCGCGCAACCGTCCAGCCTCGACGCTGAAGTTGTTCACCGCCCTGCTGGCCGCCGACCAGCTGCCCACCGACCGGGTCGTCGTCGGCACACAGGCCGATGCCGACCAGGACGGCAGCCGCGTCGGTATCGGCCCAGGCG
>JAICSB010000314.1 GCA_025937115.1 Pseudonocardiaceae bacterium
GTCATCGGGATGGACCAGGGAAAGGAAGGTCTGGTACGTGGTCTGCCGGACGGTCACTCCGTAGAGGTCCTGCATCATGTCCGACCAGACCAGCCGGTCGCAGCTGGGATCCCACTCCCAGGTACCGATCCGGGCTACCCGCTGCGCTTGTGCCAGCCGATGCTGCTCCGCACGCAACGCCCGCTCCACTGCTCGAGTCGCAGTGACGTCCTGCATGGTGCCAACCAGCCGCAGGACCTCCCCACTGGTCGAACGCTCGGCTCGCAGGCGGCACACGTAGTAAAGGTCGCCGTGCTCGGGCAGACCGCGGAACTCCAGCTCCAGAATGCCCGAATCACGGTCGGAAGCCATCTCATGCACCCGCCGGAGCAGATCGGGCAGATCCTCCGGGTGGATGTGACAAAACGGGTCGGCGGCGTCGATGCAGCGCCCGGCGAACAGCTCCACCAGGCCGGGGCTGTAAGTGATCTCGTTACTCAGCCAGTCCCAGGTGAAGCTGCCGACCTGAGCGATCCGCTGCGCCTCGAGCAGTCCCGAGTGTTCCTGGGCAGGCTCGCCGGTACCCACGCCATGTCGGGCCGAGCACAGGTCGGAGACGTCGACTAAGAACACCACCAGCAGGTCCGTGCCCGGCACCGTCCAGCGCGTCACCCGCACCGGTACCGCACGCCCGTCCGGTCCGATCAGCTCGGCGTCGGTGTCTTTGGCACTGCCGCCATCTGGTCCCCTGAGCAGGCGATGCAGCGGGAGGCCGGTCAGCGAATCGGGGAACCACCTACCGGCGAGCTGGACCGCGGCCTGGTTGGCCTGCACGACCACGCCACCTTCACAGACCAGCGCAGCCGACTGCGGCAAGGTGATCTGGGACAACGGGCTCGGCGGCGCTGAGTACTGCGCGAGCGGAATCGACGCCGCCGGGGTTGACGGCAGCGACACCGACCGGCCCGCCCGGAACGCCGCAAGAGAGCGGCCCGGCGCCACCCACGACACCTCAGCAGGGTCCAGCGACAAGGGCACGAACTCGACCCGCTCAGCGCGCTCGGCCACGGCACCACCTTCCCGTCTCGCCAACCGCGACCAAACGCTCCGGTGCTGGCAACGAGGTGTCACAACCCTGTCGAGTTCACCAACGCGTGAACCGCCGATTGGTTATGCGCCTTGTGCAACCGGCTGTGACAGTTGATGGACAACTTCCGCCGAAGTGGATCTAGATTGTCACCACATCAGGTGCCTAAAGTCGCTTTGCGCCGCCAGACCGCTGCTAGCGTGGAGCCCTGGCTAGGCTCGAGCACCGTGCAGTTCCGTGAGCTGACGATCCCCGGAGTGGTCGAGTTCACTCCGAAGGTCTACCCCGACGCGCGGGGCCAGTTCGTCGCCCCGTTCCACGAAGGCGCGTTCCTCGACGCCACGGGGCACCGGCTGCAGGTGGCGCAGTCCAACCACAGCATCTCCCGCCGCGGCGTGATCCGCGGGGTGCATTTCTCCGACGTGCCACCCGGCCAAGCGAAGTACGTGCACTGCTCCCGGGGTGCGCTGCTGGACGTCGCGATCGACGTCCGGGTTGACTCCCCCACCTTCGGCCGCTGGGAGTCGGTGCTACTGGACACCGAGACCTCCCGCGCAGTCTACCTTCCCGAGGGCCTCGGGCATGCATTCATCGCGCTGACCGATGACACCGTCATGACGTACCTGTGCTCCACTAAGTACAACCCCGCGGCAGAACACACCGTGCACCCGCTGGATCCGGCCGTAGGCCTACCCTGGCCCGCCGACCAAGACCTGATCCTCTCCGACAAAGACCGCACAGCTCCGACCCTCGCCGAAGCCGCCACCGCCGCCATCCTCCCCACCTGGCGGGACTGTCAGACCCGCTACGCGGAGCTTCGCACCGCTGTCCCGCATTCAGCCGCTGTCCCGCATTCAGCGGGCTAAGCGGGGCTAAGCGGGGTATACGGGTGCTTGTCACCCCGCTGAGCCCGCTGAATGCGGGGATGGGGCGATAGGCGGGCTATGACGACGGCGATCGGGGTCGCGGTGCCTAGCTGGCGGGAGTCGGTGGACGCGGCGGGGTTGTCGCCTAGGACCCACCAGCCGTCACCGTGGCGGCCTATTGCGCGCTTGACCGACAACTGGTCGGGGCGCTGCGACCACCCGACCAGGACCACCGCGCCAGGGCGTGGCCGGGCTCGCAGACTGACCAGCAGTACGTCGCCATCTGACAGCGTCGGAGACATCGAAGGTCCGCGTACCACAGCACGCCGCCACGGCCACCCGGCGACGTTGCGACCTATCCGCACGAAAGATCACCATCCGGGATGCTCGACACTCCAGTCGCGAGTAAGATCGCGTGACGTCAAAACACCACATTGTCACAGGAGGAACGATGCGACTGTCGTCGCGCATTCTGCACCGCCCCCGCATGGAGGTTACTGCGCACTGCGACCTCCCGTGCGGCGTATATGACCCGGCGCAGGCCCGGATCGAAGCCGAGTCGGTGAAGGGGATCCAGGAGAAGTACCAGTCCAACGTGGACCCGGAGTTCCGCTCGCGCGCCATCGAGATCAAGGAGCAGCGCAGCGACCTGGTCAAGCACCATCTCTGGGTGCTGTGGACCGACTACTTCAAGCCGCCGCACTTCGAGAAGTACCCACAGCTGCACGAGCTGTTCAATAAGGCCACCAAGGCTGCGGGTGCGTCGGGCACCAAGGGCTCGACCGATCCCAAAACCGGCCAAGAGCTGCTGGACTACATCGCGGAAATCGACAAGATCTTCTGGGAGACCAAGCAGGCCTCCTGATCTCGGCCCGGCCAACGATGCTGGCCAGCGGAATACTTGTCGCTGGTCAGCATCGCGTCACGCCGGTGAACAGTAGTATCGGCTACACCGTGGACGCAGCCGAGCACTTCATCGCCTTGTTGGCCGGGCGCGGGCCTGGGCCCGAGCTGGATGTCGGCGCGCTCGCGATCGCCGCCGGTGCTGATCCCGACCTCGATGCCGGCACCTGGCTTCGCGAACTGGATCGGCTGGCCCAGGGCATCGACTCGCTCGAAACGCTCATCCACCGGTTGTTCGTCGAAGAGGCCTTCGCCGGCAACACCACGAACTACTACGATCCTCGCAACTCTCTGCTACATCAGGTGCTCGACCGCAAGCTCGGGATCCCGATCACGTTGTCGGTCGTCTGCCTCGAAGTGGGACGCCGCGCCGGGGTGTCGCTGGAGGGCGTCAGCATGCCCGGTCATTTCCTTGTCCGGCCGATGGCCACCGATCATTACCTCGACGCCTTCGATGGCGGCGCACTGCTCGACCTGCCCAGTTGCGAGGCACTGTTTCGCACCGCCAACCAGGCCGGTCCCAACGTCCCGTTCGGTCGGCACCTTCTGACTACGGCGCCCCGGAGAGCGATCTTCGCCCGCATCCTGGAGAACCTGCGGACGGTCTACCGGGGCCTTGGACGAGCCGCCGACCTCGAATGGGTACTGCGGATGCGCCTAGCGCTGCCCGGGGTGGGAGCCCAAGAGCTCCTCGAGCTGGGCCAGACGCTCGGCCGGCAGGGCCGCTTCCTCGACGGCGCCAAATTCCTCGAATCGCGGATCGCCAAGTTCCCACAGCACGCAGAGCTTCTCGAATCCACCGCGCGGGGCTTGCGAGCGCAGCTCAACTGAACTCGCGGCGTCTGCCGGCGGCCCAGCGCAGTGCTGGCGGGCAGAACAGCAGCACCAGCACGCCCACACAGAAAACCGCAGCCGCCACGCCATAGGCAGGCTGGGATGATGGGCCCGCGGCGTACCAGCAAACACCGAGCAGCAGAAGCTCAGCGACAACAGCCGGACTTCGAGCACCGTGGCGGCCCCGCACCAGATTCACGCCGACGATGAGCAACAGGATCCCGAAGCCCGCCAGCCAAGCCGCGGTGGCCCCAACCGGCACCGGACCGCTGGTTGCGCGCACCGCCTCGACGAGCAACCAGGCCGCGAACACGACACCAGCTAAACCTTGTAGGCCTACCAGCACGCCGGCCACGCGTACCGGGCCCGGCGCGGCGGTGTTCATGCCGCCCCACTGCGGACGACTACTTCGGCGATCACCACTGCAGATTAACCGCCGCCTCCGCGCTGCCCCCATGGTGTCGCGGCCACGATGGCCGCACTGTCAAGGGACACGCCGAGCGGGCGCGAAAACTGGTCCGAAACGTTCTGGCGGCCGCTGTCGTTAAGACCCATAGGGCTAGCTGCTGAGAAGTCCACCAGCCTCCGGGTTGATGGGTTCCTTGGGCTCATCGCGATGATCCTATCGCGGTGAGCGAGCGGAGCGGGCAGTCGTGATCAAGCAACCGTGACGCACAGCTACGCCCGAATAGCGCTTGTAGAATCGGTTTCACATGCGGTTAACAGTTCAGCTGGCTGGGCACCCTGTCGGGTGAACTGACCAACTGGCCCCGTCGATAGCTCTTGACATCGCGGGTGATTGTGAAATCATTCACAAGCCAATGAGAGACTAACGACGGCGCTGGGACACCGGAGTTCGCCAGCGCGATCGACGAGGAGCAAGCACCATGGACTGGCGCCACCGCGCGGCCTGCCGAGACGAGGACCCCGAGCTGTTCTTCCCCGTGGGAACCAGCGGCCCCGCTCTA
>JAICSB010000793.1 GCA_025937115.1 Pseudonocardiaceae bacterium
GTGGACGCGGTTCGTGTCCATGCAGAACCACTACAACCTGATCTACCGCGAGGAGGAGCGGGAGATGCTCCCGCTGTGCACCGACCAGGGCATCGGCGTCATCCCGTGGTCCCCGCTGGCCCGGGGCAAGCTGACCCGGGCCTGGGAGCAGACCACCACGCGGAACGAGACCGACGACTTCGGCCAGACGCTCTACCGCGATGAGGACCGCGCCGTGGTCGAGCGGGTCCTGGAGGTCGCGGCCAAGCGGGAGGCCGGCCCGGCCCAGGTGGCGCTGGCCTGGCTGCTGCGCAGCCCCGCGGTGACCTCACCCATCGTCGGCGTAACGAGGCCGTCGCACCTGTCGGACGCGATCGCGGCGACCGACATTGAGCTGGATGACGCGGAGGTGGCCTACCTGGAGGAGCTGTACGTTCCGCACGCTGTCGCGGGCTTCCGCTGACCGAAGGTGGGGCTGCTCGCCTTCCAGCCGACGAAGTACCCGGGCTAGCGCCGCGGCGTGCCGTGGGCCCCGATGTCGGCGAGCTGGTCCGCCACCCACCGGTGCACGTCGTAGGTGCGCACGTGCTTGGCCATCGCGGCCAGGGCTTCCCGGCGGGTCGCGGGCGTCAGCCGCAGCGCGTCCTCGATCCGGTAGGACAGCCCTTCGACGTCGAACGGGTTGCACAAGGCGGCCTCCGGCAACTCGGCGGCGGCGCCGGTGAACTCGCTGAGGACCAGCACGCCGCTGCCTTCACGGGCCTGCTGCACGATCACGTATTCCTTGCAGACGAGGTTCATGCCGTCGATCAGCGGCGTGACCAGCAGCGCGTCGGCGATCGCGTAGTACGCGGTGAGCTGCTGCTGGGATAGCCCGCGGTACAGGTAGTGCACCGGCACGTCGTTGCCGGGCTCGGTGTACAGGCCGTTGATCCGCCCGACGTGCTGCTCCACGGTGGCCCGCAGCTGCCGGTACTCCCGGACGTCGTCCCGGCTGGGCACCGCGATCTGGAGGAACGCGAGCATGGTCCGGAACTCAGGGGTCCGCTCCAGCAGCATCTCCACCGCGAGTATCCGCTCGATGATGCCCTTGGTGTAATCCAGCCGGTCCACGCCGAGCAGCACGGTGCGGCCGCGGAACTGATCGGTCAGCGCCTGGACCTCGTTGCTGGTGTCCGGGTCGTTCGCGTGCCGGGTGAAGTCCTCGGCGTCGATGGAGATCGGCGCGGTGGCGGTGGCCACCAGCCGGCCGTCCGGCATCGCCACCGACGAGCCGCGCACCTCGATGCCCGACCCGGCCAGCAGCCGGGCGCACGAGCGCAGGAAGTTGCCGCGGTAGGCGTCGGTGTGAAAGCCGACCACGTCCGCGCCGAGCAGGCCCAACAGGACCTGCTCCCGCCACGGCAGCCGGGCGAAGATGTCCGGTGACGGCCAGGGCACGTGCAGGAAGAAGCCGATCGGCTGGGTATCGCGCCGGTCCCGCAGCATCCGGGGGACGAGCATCAGCTGGTAGTCATGCACCCA
>JAICSB010000463.1 GCA_025937115.1 Pseudonocardiaceae bacterium
CCGCAGGTTCTGCCACGCAGCGCGGTGGAACGGCCATGCTCCCCACGCCACGACCGGGGCGGTAAGGAATAGCGACAGCGCCTCGAACTCGTGCGGCACTTGCAAGCCCGGCACCATCCCGGCCATCGACATCGCGATCACCTGGATGGCGAGCACAGCACTGCCGAGCAGCCGCACCCGCAACTCGCTGAGGTCTGTGCCGGCTGGGCCGGCGTGCGGATCAGCATCACGTCCGGTGCCGGCGGGCAGCTCAGCGGTGTAGCCGGTGCGCGCCACGGTGGCCAGGAGATCCTCGGGTGTGACGCCGTCTGCGTAGTCGACTCGGGCTTTCTCGGTGGCGTAGTTGACGCTGGCCCGCACCCCGACGAGCTTGTTCAGCTTCTTCTCGACGCGCGCCGCACAGGAAGCACAGGTCATGCCACCGATGGTCAGCTCAAGCTGGCGGTTGAGCTCGCCGGGTCCGGTCACGGTGCCCGTGCCGCGATCGTCGACTGTGGCCACGGGTCACCTCGCCAGTGCGGTGAACTCGACGGTCCGTAGCTGGCCATGGTGCTGAAACTCCAGGAACATCCGGTAGTAACCGGCAGTCGGCACGTCGGCCTCGAAGTCGATTGCGGTGTCCTGGCGGGGACCCGCGACGGGGCGCACGTTGAGGTGAGCCAGGTCGCCCTCGCGCAAGATGACCAAATGCCCACCGCTCCCGAGAATAGGATCAAGGTCGGTGACCGGCAGATCGTCGCGCATAACATGCATCCCTATTCGCGATACCGACCCAGCGACCAGATCGCCAGTCCACACCACCGTATAACCGTCGAGCTCGGCGATCGTCGAGACCTTCGATATGGGTCCGTCCTCCACGAGCCCGGGTGCCTCGAGATCCACGCCGAGCGTAACCGGGGTCGTGGCGGTCCCGGGCACGAACTCAGCGAAAGCGCGGTAGCTGCCCGGCTGCTCGAGATCCAGCGGTACGGTCCAGGTGCCGTCGGGATCCATGACCGGATAAAGATGCTGGTAGCCGGTGATATCCCGGCGTACGACGAAGAAGTCCATCCGCCGGTCGCCGCGCTTCGCGAAGTCTGTCACCGGCTGGCCGTTACTTGAAAAGACGGTGAAGCGGAAGTTCTCGAACTCCCCGGCGGTGAATCGCGTGGTCCGAGGACGCAGTAGGTACCCGCGGCTGGCGATGGCCAGCCCACCGGGCGCCTTGCCATGATCGTCGTCCTCGCCGATGCCGTTCCTACCATGGTCATGGGGCACCGGCGCGGCGCGGCCGACGACCGCCTCGCCGAAATTGATCCCGAAGCCGAACAATGTCACCAGACCGGCGAGCAACGCCATCAATGGCACCGGGGCTCGCAAGCGTTCGGTCCGGAATTTCCGAGTGTCAAGCATGTCTGGGCGAAATCTCAGTCGGAGATCTCATAGCCGGCTTCGTCGACCGCGGCGCGGACGGCGGCGGCGTCCAACGGCCCCGTGCTGGTGACTCGAAGCCGGCCGGTGTCCAGATCGACCTGCACATCCGTGACGCCATCGATGCCACCGACCTCCTGCGTCACCGCCGAGACACAGTGCTGGCAGGTCATCCCCGTGATGATGTACTCACTGACAGTGGCGGTCTCCCCCATGTCATAACCTCCTATTCGTTGCGCTGCTATGCGCGGTTCGTCAGGAGCGAACCAGGCGAGCGATCGCGTCGGCCGCTTCCTTGACCTTGACGCGGGCATCGGACCCGTCGGCCGCGGCGTCGACCACGCAGGTCGCCATATGTTCTTCGAGCAAAGCCAGTGCGAAGGATTGCAGTGCTTTAGTAGCGGCCGAAACTTGGGTCAGGACATCGATGCAGTATTGGTCCTGCTCCACCATCCGCTGCAGCCCGCGGATCTGGCCCTCGATCCGGCGTAGCCGGTTGAGGGAGGCGTCTCGGCCCGTGCTGTAACTCGCCACTGCGCCGTCCTCTCTCGGGGCCTACCTCGATAAGCTCGCTCCAATATACCCCCAGCCGGTATCTGTCCAAATCGCCGACGCTAGCTCGGAACCAATATCACCCACACCGGGCCGGACGCGAAGGTCAGTGGCGATCCATCCGGCAGGTTGAAGGTGGTGATCGCATCAGGGGTCGGCCGCGACCAGCTCCCGCTGAACGCCAGCCCGTCGCGGAGCACGACCACATCACCGGAGCCCACTGTCGCCGCGAACGGCGACGCTGCTCCAGCCGCGTCGTGGACCGAGGTAGCGCGCACTGACACTCGCTGCAGCACCACAGTCGCCGCACCGGGCCGCGGTCCAGACGCGGAGGTGAGCGGCGACCCGTCCATGGAAATCACCCACCTGGACTCCGCGGGCACCCACTGCACACCGATGGCGGTCGCCGGGTACCTGACCTCGGTCTCCGGGACAGGACGGCCGCCGGGCGGAGGCGGTCCGAAGCGGAACCCGATATCCCGCGGCGGCGCGCCCCCTTCGCGTAGCCGGTTGGCGTCGCCGTAGAGGTTGTGCGGCATCGGCCTTCGCCGGTCTCGGCGATAGTCACCCGCCCGCACGATAGCCGAGACGTCAAGTATCGGAGCGTGGGCCACGAGTGCGCCTACTTCAGCTGCCGCGCCGGAGAACGCCAGCGCCGGCCGGCCGAAATTGGCCAGCAGCTCCACGTCGGAGGCGCGCGAGCTGCGTACCGGGCCCACCACCGGCGGGACTCGGGACTGATACACGCCGAGTAGCCGGCTCAGCCCGCCCTCGACCGGCTCGACGTAGACCAGATCTGCCAGCTCAAGTCCGCTTTGCGGGCGGGCCACCTCGGCATTGTCGATCTTCACACAGAGTACCGGCGCTCCGAGGTCGGTGGGCAGGCCGGTGAACGGCGAGACCGGAGGCGGACTGGGCGCGATGCTGGGTACCAAGCTGGGCACCGGGTCGGGCGGGACCTTGCTCGGCGCAATCGTGCTGTGTCCAACCGCGCCGGACGGAGGCTGCGCGACGGGTGAGGCGACCGCCGCGGACTGAGTCACCGATGCGCTGGAGGAGCTGGACAGCACGCTGGCGGGCAGTGCGTACACCACCAGCAGCAGGGCCAGCATGCGCAGCGCTTGTCCCCGTCTACTCACGACCACCACCCCCTCGCGGAGCGCATGATGCCACTCTGGGTGACACTTCATACCAGCGGCGATCCGGGTACGGGAAATCCTGGTCCACCACACATGCGAAGTACCCAGCCATTTGGCGGTACCGCATGGCTGAGCGTGACGAAATATCGGCTAGATGTGGCACTCCGCTCGGAGGATGACAAAGAGTCGCCTGCCGATTACGCTGGGGGAAGATCGCTCAACGTCACTACCGGGGGAACCTAGTGAGTATGA
>JAICSB010000085.1 GCA_025937115.1 Pseudonocardiaceae bacterium
AGCAGGTCAAGATCCGCGGGTATCGCATCGAACTCGGGGAGATTCAGGCCGCCCTGACCGCCCTGGACGGCGTCAAGCAGGCCGTCGTCATCGCGCGCGAGGACCGCCCCGGCGACAAGCGCCTGGTGGGCTATGTCACCGAATCGAGCACCGGGACAGTCGATCCGGGCGAGCTGCGTATCGCGCTGGCCGAGCGACTTCCGGAATACATGGTGCCGGCGGTGGTGGTGGTGTTGGCGGCGCTGCCGCTAACCCCCAACGGCAAACTCGATACCCGCGCCCTGCCGGCACCCGAATACCAGAACGCCGGTTATCGCGCTCCGGCTAGCGCGGTCGAGGAGATCCTGGCCGGCATCTACGCCGACGTGCTCGGCATCGAGCGCGTCGGGGTCGACGACTCGTTCTTCGACCTCGGGGGCGATTCGCTGCTGGCGACGCGCCTTGTCGCCCTGATCAACACCAGCCTGGATGCCGATCTCTCGGTACCCGCCTTGTTCGAGGCACGCACAGTGGCCCAGTTGGCGGCCCGTATCGGTGCGGGCGCAGGTCGGCTTGAGCCGATGGTGGCGGTGGAGCGGCCCGCGGTGGTGCCGTTGTCGTTTGCCCAGCAACGGTTGTGGTTCCTGGACCAGTTGCAGGGCCTCTCACCCGTCTACAACATACCGGCGGTGTTGCGGCTCAGTGGAAGCCTGGACGCCGAGGCGTTGGGGGCCGCCCTCGCGGATGTGGTGGGCCGCCATGAGACCTTGCGTACGGTGTTTGCGGCGCCCACGGGAACACCGCAGCAGGTGGTTATCCCTAGGGAACAAGTCGATTTCGGCTGGCAGACCATTGATGCCACCGGCTGGTCGGAAAGCCGGCTGAGTGAGGCCGTTAACGCCGCGGCACGCTATACCTTCGATCTGGCCAACGAGATCCCGTTGCGGGCAAGGCTTTTCCGCGTCGCCGACGACGAACATGTGCTGGTGGCGGTGGTGCACCACATCGCTTCGGATGGCTGGTCGATCACCGCGCTGGTGCGTGATATGGGACTGGCCTATGCCAGCCGGTGCGCGGGTCACGCGCCCGGTTGGGCGCCGTTGCCGGTGCAGTATGCCGATTACACGCTGTGGCAGCGTGCGCAGCTCGGTGATGTGGCCGATGCCGACAGCCCGATCGCTGCGCAGCTGGCCTATTGGGAGCAGGCCCTGGCCGGGCTTCCCGAGCGGTTGGCGTTGCCCACGGATCGGCCTTACCCGCCGGTGGCCGATTACCGCGGCGCCAGTGCGGTGGTGGACTGGCCGGCCGAACTGCAGCAGCGAATCGCTCAGGTGGCCCGCGAGCACAACGCGACCAAGTTCATGGTGATCCAGGCAGCCCTGGCGGTGCTGCTGGCCAAACTCAGCGCCAGCAGCGATGTCGCGGTCGGATTCGCGATCGCCGGGCGGCGCGACCCGGCGCTGGATGAGCTGGTGGGATTTTTCATCAACACCCTGGTGCTGCGGGTCGATTTGGCCGGAGATCCGACCGTGGCCGAGCTGCTGGCCCAGGTGCGTCAGCGCAGCGTGGCCGCCTACGAGCATCAGGACGTCCCCTTTGAGGTGCTCGTTGATCGGCTCAACCCGACCCGAAGCCTGGCCCATTCCCCGCTGGTGCAGGTGGTGTTGGCTTGGCAGAATTTCCCCGGGCACACCAGTGACCCCGTCGCCGGGCTCGCCTTGGGGGACCTCCACGTCAACCGCTTGCCGGCGGACACTCAGTCGGCGCGCATGGATCTGACATTCACCCTGGCCGAACGCTTCGGCGAGGCCGGTGAGCCCGCCGGGATTGCCGGGGATGTGGAGTTTCGCACCGATGTGTTCGACGCGGCCAGCATCGAGGCGCTCATCGAGCGGTTGCGGCGGGTGTTGGTAGCGATGACCGCCGATCAAAGCCAACGGTTGTCGTCGGTGGATCTGATGGATGCCGATGAGCACGCCCACCTGGACAAGATCGGTAACCGGGCGGTGTTGGCCCGGGCAGTGCCAACCGCGGCGTCGATTCCGGCGGTGTTCGCCGCTCAGGTGGCCCGCGCGCCGGAGGCGCCGGCGATCACCTTTGCAGGCCAGTCGATGACCTACCGCGAGCTCGACGAGGCGTCGAACCGGTTGGCACACTTGTTGGTCGCCCTGGGTACCGGCCCGGGAGAGTGCGTGGCGCTGCTGTTGCCACGGTCGGCCGAGGCGGTCCTGGCGGTAATGGCGGTGCTCAAGACCGGGGCGGCGTATTTGGCGATTGATCCGGCGCATCCGACCGCGCGAATGGAGTTCATGGTTGCCGATGCCGCACCGATCGCGGCGATCACCACCACTGGGCTGGCCGACCGGTTCGACGGCTGTGGCCTGCCGGTCATCGATGTCGACGACCCGCGCATCCTCGGCTGCGCGTGCACGGGCTTGCCGGCGCCGGCCGCCGAGGAGATCGCTTACCTCATCTACACCTCGGGCACCACCGGGGTGCCCAAGGGCGTGGCCATCCCCCACCACAACGTGACCCGGCTGCTGACGGCGCTGAATGCCGACCTGGAACTGTCGCCAGAGCAGGTGTGGACGCAGTGCCATTCGCTGGCCTTCGACTACTCGGTGTGGGAGATCTTCGGCGCACTGCTGCACGGCGGACGGCTGGTGGTGGTACCGGAGTCCGTGACACGCTCACCCGAAGACCTGCACGCGCTGCTGATTGCCGAACAGGTCAGCGTATTGAGTCAGACGCCGTCGGCGTTTTATGCGCTGCAGACCGCCGATGCGCGGGCACCCGAGCCGGGATCTCGGCTGAAGCTGGAGACGGTGGTGTTCGGTGGCGAGGCGCTAGAACCCGAGCGTCTTGGAACCTGGTTGGACCGCCACCGGCGATCACCGCGGCTTATCAACATGTATGGCATCACCGAGACAACGGTGCATGCCTCGTTCCGCGAGATCAGCGTGGCCGACGTCGACCGCAGTGTCAGCCCCATCGGGGTGCCGCTGGTGCATCTTGGCTTTTTTGTGCTGGATGCGTCGTTGCGTCCGGTGCCGGCCGGGGTGGTCGGGGAGTTGTACGTGGCCGGCGGCGGGCTGGCGTACGGATACCTGGGCCGGGCTGCTTTGACCGGGTCGCGGTTCGTGGCCTGCCCGTTCGGCGGTGCGGGATCGCCCGGAACACGCATGTACCGCACCGGGGACCTGGTGTGCTGGGGGGCCGATGGTCAGCTGGATTATCTGGGTCGCGCCGATGAGCAGGTCAAGATCCGCGGGTACCGCATCGAACTCGGTGAGATCCGGGCGGCGCTGGCCGCACTGGACGGGGTGGATCAGGCGGCGGTGATCGCGCGCGAGGACCACCCCGGTGACAAGCGCCTCGTCGGCTATGTCACTGGAGCCGCTGACCCGGCCGATGTTCGGGCCCGGTTGGGTCAGCGGCTCCCCGCCCACATGGTCCCGGCTGCGGTGGTGGTGATCGACGCGCTGCCGTTGACGGTCAACGGCAAGCTGGACACCCGGGCCTTGCCGGCACCCGAGTACACCGAGGGCGATCGCTACCGCGCCCCGGGTAACCGCACCGAGGAGATCCTGGCCGGCATCTACGCCCAGGTACTCGGGCTCGAGCGGGTCGGGGTCGACGACTCCTTCTTCGACCTGGGCGGGGATTCGCTGTCGGCGATGCGGGTCATCGCCGCGATCAACAAGTCTTTGGACGCCGGCCTTGCGGTGCGCACCGTGTTCGAGTCGCCCACCGTTGCCCGGTTGGCGCCCCGTATCGGCGGGGAGGGTGGTACGCGTAAGCCGCTGGTGGCCGGCGCGCGGCCGGCATTGGTGCCGTTGTCGTATGCGCAGAGCCGGTTGTGGTTCCTCGACAGGTTCGAGGGCGGGGTGGCGACCTACAACATGCCGACCGCGTTTCGGATCAGCGGGGCGCTGGATGTCGAGGCGCTGACGACGGCTATCGATGACGTGATCGCCCGCCACGAGGCGCTTCGCACCATATTCCCTGACATCGACGGTGTGCCGTTCCAACAGGTGCTCCCGGCAGAGGCGGGGATGTGGCGGCGCGATGGCCTGCCGGTGGTGTCGTTGCCGGAGCAGGATGTGATCGGCGAGTTGGTGGCACTGGCGGGGTATCGGTTTGATTTGGCAACCGAGATCCCGATTCGTGCGCAGATCTATGCGGTGGGCCCCGAGCAGCATGTCGTGGGGATTGTGGTGCACCACATCGCTTTTGACGGGTGGTCACTGGCTCCGATGGCCAGGGATATCTTCGAGGCCTATCGGGCGCGCCGGCAGGGCCAGGCCCCGCAGTTGGCGCCGTTGCCGGTGCAGTATGCCGATTACACGCTTTGGCAACGGGAGTGGTTGGGCGTCGAGTCTGATCCCGACAGTGTGATCGCCGGGCAGTTGGCTTATTGGCGGCAGGAGTTGGCTGATCTGCCCGAGGTGGTGTCGCTGCCGGCGGATCGGGCGCGCCCGCCGGTGCCCAGTTACCGCGGTGATGCGGTGGACATGCACCTCGACCCGGAGCTGTGGGCGGGGATCAAGGCGTTGGCGGCGGCGCATAACGCGACCGTCTCGATGGTGCTGCAGGCGGCCATGGTGGTGGTGTTGCACCGGGCCGGGGCCGGCGAGGACGTGGCGATGGGCACCCCGATCGCCGGGCGGACGGATGCGGCGCTGGATGAGCTGGTCGGGTTCTTCGTCAACACCTGGGTGTTGCGTGTGGGGTTGACACCCGCGCACCGGTTCAGCGAGGTGCTTGCATGCGTGCGTCAGATGGCGCTGGACGCCTACAGCAACCAGGACGTGCCGTTCGAGCGGCTGGTCGAGCAGCTCAACCCGGTGCGCTCCACGGCGCATCATCCGGTATTTCAGGTGGCCTTGGCCTTCCAGAACAATGTGCGCCCCGACGTGGCGCTCGACGGACTCAGCGTCGAGCCACTTGCGGTGGACAGCCGCACCGCCAAGTTCGATCTGGATGTCGATCTGCGGGAGGTGCCCTCCGAGGACCCGACCGCGCCGATGGCCGCCGGGGTCGTGACCTATGCCACGGATCTGTATGACCGGGCGACCATCGAGCGCTTCGTCACCTGGTTCGGGCGGGTGATCGAAGCGGTCGTATCGGATGCGTCCGTGGTGGTGGGCGACCTGGCGTTGCTGGATCGCGGCGAGCGCGATCTGGTGCTGTCGCGGTGGTCCGATGCCGGAGTTGGGGCACCGGCAAGCGTGGCGCCCGAGTTGTTGGCCGCGGCGGTGGCCGCCGCCCCGGACGCGGTGGCGATCGTCGATCGTGCCCGGAGCGTCTCCTATCGCGAGCTCGACGAGTGGTCGACGCAGCTGGGGCGGGTGCTGATCGAGGCGGGGGTGGGCCCGGAACGCGCGGTGGGCGTTGCGATGGTCCGGTCGACGGAGCTGGTGGTGGCGTGGTGGGCGGTGCAGAAAGCCGGCGGTGTGTATGTGCCGGTGGATCCCGCTCACCCTGTCGAGCGGATCGCCACGGTGTTGGACTCGGTGGGCGCGGTGTGCGTGTTGACCTGGGATGCCGACACGGTGGCCGGGGCCGGGACGCGCCCAGTGCTGCGCGTCGACGGCCTGGACCTGTCCGGGTGGTGCGCCGAGGCGATCACCGATGCCGACCGACTCGCGCCGTTGGGACCGGATAACACCGCGTATGTGATCTTCACGTCGGGGTCCACCGGTACCCCCAAAGGGGTGGCGGTCACCCACGGCGGTCTGCCCGGGGTAGCCGCGGCGCGCGAGGCGTTCGGGCTGGGCGCGGATACCCGAATGCTGGCGGTGCTCTCCCCGACATTTGACGCCGCGCTCGGCGAGTTATTGGTCGCGGTGGGATCGCGGGGGGCGCTGGTGGTTGCACCGCCGGAGGTGTATGCCGGTGAGGCTTTGACCGCATTGCTGCAGGAGCAACGGGTCACCGCGGCGGTGATGACCCCGACGTTGCTCTCGTCGCTGGATCGCACCCGGTTGGATGAGTTGTCCACCCTGATCGTCGGCGGTGAGGCCTGCCCGGACGAGTTGGTGACCGCGTGGGCGCCGGGGCGGCGCATGTTCAACGGCTACGGCCCCACCGAGGCCACTATCTGGGCCACCACTGCGCCGCTGTTGGCGGGGCAGCCGGTCCGCATCGGCACCCCGCTCCCCGGGATGCGCGCACTGGTGCTCGACGCGCGGCTGAACCCCGCCCCGATCGGGGTGGTCGGTGAGTTGTATCTGGGCGGACCGGCGCTGGCGTGCGGCTATCTGGGCCGGGCGGATTTGACCGCGGAACGGTTCGTGGCAGATCCCTACGGGCCGGTGGGCGCGCGGCTCTATCGCACCGGCGACCTGGTGCGCTGGACGCTCGATGGAACCCTGGACTATCTCGGCCGTGCCGACGCCCAGATCAAGCTGCGCGGACACCGCATCGAACTGGGCGAAATCGAAAACACCTTGCTGGGTTGCCCGCAGGTTTCGCGGGCGGCCGCCACCGTGTATGAGAGCAAAACCGGCTCGCATCTGGTCGCCTATGTCACGCTCGAGCAGACCACCACCGCCGAGCACGACGCCGAAACCGTCGAAGCGTGGCAAAACCTGTATGACGAGGCGTATGGCGCTGACGCGGAGTCGCCGGAGTTCGGCATGGATTTCCGCGGCTGGAACAGCAGCTACACCGACGATCCGATCCCGCTTGAGGAGATGATGGAGTGGCGTTCGGCCACAGTGGATCGGATCCTCAAGTTGCATCCCGCGCGGGTGCTGGAGATCGGCGTGGGTTCGGGGCTATTGCTTTCCCAGTTGGCTCCGGTGTGCGCCGAGTACTGGGCGACGGACTTCTCCGCGCCGACGATCCAGCGGCTGCAGGCCGCCGTGGCTGGGCGGCCGTGGGGGGATCGGGTGCGGTTGCAGGTGCAGCCCGCCGATGTAGCCGATGCGTTGCCGGAGGGCCATTTCGATCTGGTGGTGCTCAACTCGGTGGTCCAGTACTTCCCGAGCGCGCGGTATCTGACTGATGTGCTGGCCGTCGCGATGCGATTGCTGGGACCGGGCGGGGCACTGTTCATCGGCGACGTGCGCAACCACAGCCTGCAGGGCGCGTTTCAGACCGGCGTCGCGCTGGCCCGCACAACGGACGACGCCGCCGACGCCGCCGAGATTCGCCAACGACTTCACCACGCGATGCTCGGCGAAGCCGAATTACTGCTCGCCCCAGAGTTTTTCACCACCTGGGCGGACGGCCAGCCGTCGGTGGCCGGACTCGACATTGAAGTCAAACGCGGAGTGGCGGACAACGAACTCAACCGGTACCGCTACGACGTCAGCATCCACAAAACCCCGGCACCGGTGCGTTCATTGGCCACCGCGGACAGCTGGGCATGGACCGAATGTGCGGGCCTGGACGGGCTGCACGACCGGTTGGTATCTGAACGTCCCAACGCTGTCCGTGTCACGGAGATCCCCCGTGCCGGACTGATCAACGACGTCCACATCGAACACGCCCTCGCCGGCGGGCTGCCCCTGGCCGACGCACTGGCCCACGCCGACGGCGCCGAAGCCGTTGTCCCCGAACACTTGCACGGCCTTGGCAAGACCGCCGGATATCACGTCGCGGTCACTTGGGGCACACAACCGGGAACTGTTGACGCGGTGTTCATCGCTACAACTGACGCTGAGCGGACCTCGGCGCTGACCGATGTGTATCTGCCACCTGACGGGGCTCACCGATGCAGCGCTCACGCCAATGACCCCCAAACCAACACCAAGATCACCGCGGTGCGTCAGCAATTGAGCGCGTGGTTGCCCGAATACATGGTGCCGGCGCACATAGTGGTGCTCGACGAATTCCCGTTGACCTCCTCGGGCAAGCTCGACCGAAAGGCCCTGCCGGAACCGGTGTTTACCACCACAGCCTTCCGGGCGCCGCAGACCGAGACCGAAAAAATCGTCGCCGGCATCTACGCCGAGGTGCTGGGGATCGACAAGGTCGGGGTCGACGACTCGTTTTTCGACCTGGGTGGGGATTCGCTGTCGGCGATGCGTCTGATCGCCGCGGTCAACACCGCTCTGGATGCCGACCTTTCGGTGCGTGCGGTGTTCGAGGCGCCCACGGTGGCCCAATTGGCGCCCCGTATCGGCGAGGGAGGGGGCCTCGAGCCGCTGGTGCCCGTTGAGCGGCCGTCGGTGGTGCCGTTGTCGTTTGCCCAGAGCCGGTTGTGGTTTATCGACCAGTTGCAGGGGCCGTCACCGCTCTACAACGTCGTGGTGCCGTTGCGGCTGAGTGGGCGCCTGGATGCGGACGCGCTAGGTGCGGCAGTGGCCGATGTGGTGGGCCGCCACGAGAGCCTGCGCACCCTGTTCCCGGCGATCGAGGGGGTACCCCGGCAGGTGGTTATCCCCGTGGAGCGGGCCGATATCGGCTGGGACGTCATTGATGCCACCGGGTGGTCGGCGGGCCGGCTGGAGGACGCCATTGGCGCCGCGGTGCGCCACACGTTTGACCTGGCCACCGAAATCCCGTTGCGGGCATGGCTTTTCCGCGTCACCGACGACGAACACGTGCTGGTGGCCGTCGTGCACGAGATCGCCGCCGACGGCTGGTCGACGACCCGGCTGGTGCGTGACATGACTGTGGCCTACACCAGCCGGTGCGCGGGAGGAGCCCCCGACTGGGCGCCACTGCCGGTGCAGTATGTCGATTACACGCTGTGGCAGCGCGCGCAATTTGGCGATCTCGACGACAAGGACAGCCGCATCGCCGCGCAGCTGGCCTACTGGGAGCAGACGCTGGCCGGGATGCCCGAGCGACTGCAGCTGCCCACCGATCGGCCCTACCCGCCGGTGGCCGATCACCGCGGTGCCAGGGTGGCGCTGGAGTGGCCGGCGCAGTTGCAGCAGCAGGTCGCCCGGGTGGCCCGCGAGCACAACGCGACCGGTTTCATGGTCACGCAGGCCGCCCTGGCAGTGCTGCTGGCCAAGCTCAGCGCGAGTTCCGATGTGGCAGTGGGGTTCCCGATCGCCGGGCGACGCGATCCCGCGCTGGATGAGCTGGTGGGATTTTTCGTCAACACCTTGGTGCTGCGCGTCGATCTGGCCGGCGATCCCACCGTCGCCGAACTGCTGGCCCAGGTGCGAGCACGCGGCCTGGCCGCCTACGAGCACCAAGACGTGCCTTTCGAGGTGCTCGTGGAGCGGCTCAACCCCGCCCGATCGTTGGCCCATCACCCGCTGATCCAAGTGGTGTTCGCCTGGAACAATTTCCCCGGGCAAGCCAACGACTCCGCGACCGAGCTGAGTTTGGATGATCTTCAGGTCACACCGCTGCTCGGGGACACCCAGACCGCGAAAATGGATGTGGTCTTTTTCCTCAAAGAACGCTGGACCGACGCCGGTGAGCCGGCCGGGATTTCCGGGACGGTGGAGTTCCGCACCGACGTGTTCGACACCGACACCATCCAGGCGTTGGTCGAGCGGTTGGAGCGGGTGTTGGTGGCGATGACCACCGACCCCACCCGGCGGCTGTCATCGGTGGATCTGCTCGATGCGGGTGAGCACGCCCGGTTGGATGAGATCGGTAACCGGGCGGCGTTGACCCGGCCCGCGTCGCCGGTGTCGATCCCGGCATTGTTCGCCGCGCAGATGGCCTGCACTCCGGATGCGGCGGCGGTGACCTGCGAAGGCCGCTCCATGACGTACCGGGAGATGGATGAGGCCGCGAATCGGTTGGCCCACCTGCTGGCCGACCGGCAGGTGGGCCCGGGAGCGTGTGTGGCGCTGCTGTTTTCCCGTTCGGTCGAGGCGGTCGTGGCGATCCTGGCGGTGCTCAAGGCCGGGGCGGCGTATCTGCCGATCGACCCGGCGGCGCCGGCGGAGCGGATCGAATTCCTGCTCGCAGACGCCGCGCCGATCGCCGCGATCACCACGGCCGGGTTGGCCGAGCGGCTCGACGGGCATGACGTGGTGGTCATCGACGTCGACGATCCCGCTGTGGACGCACAGCCCAGCACGGGCTTGCCGGCGCCGGCCCCGGACGATATCGCCTACCTGA
>JAICSB010000411.1 GCA_025937115.1 Pseudonocardiaceae bacterium
CCGGCGTGGAAGACGTTGGCTACCCGGATCCCGGTACCGGCCGACAGAGCGGCGATCTTGCGTAGCACGGCGGGCAACGCCGTTCTGGGGATCACCCCGTCTTGGACGATGTAGTCGGGGCTGATCCGACCTACCGCGGCGAACGCGGACTTGCGGCCCTTCCAGAACAGCGCGCGCTGGGCAGCGTCGCGGGCGACCCGGATCTCGAAGGCGCCCGCGTCGGTGCAGTGACGTTGCACGGCGGCGAACGTGTGTTCGACCTCGGCGACCGGACCGTCCAGCTCGACGATGAGCACCGCACCGGCGCCCTCAGGGTATCCACAGGCCACCGCGGCCTCGGCCGCCTCGATCGCCAATGCGTCCATCATCTCGATGGCAGCCGGTGTGACGCCGTCGGCGATGATCTCCGACACCGCGGTACCTGCCTCGTCCACGCCGGGAAAGGCGGCGAGCAGGCAGCGTACCGACTCCGGATCCCGCAGCAGCCGCACCACGATCTTGGTGGCGATCCCGAGGGTGCCCTCGCTGCCCACGAACGCGCCGAGCAGGTCATATCCGGGCGCATCACGAGTCGTGCCGCCCAGCCACACCAGCTCCCCATCCGGGGTGACGACCTCGGCGCCCAGCACGTGGTGGGTGGTGAACCCGTACTTCAGGCAGTGCGCCCCGCCGGAGTTCTCCGCGACATTGCCACCCACCGAGCAGATCTGCTGGCTGGACGGGTCTGGGGCGAAGTACCAGCCCTGCGACGCAGCGGCTCTTGTGACGTCGAGATTGATCACACCGGGCTCGACGATCGCACGCTCGTTGGCGGGGTCGATCTCCAGGATCCGGCGCATCCTGGACGTCACGATCAACACTCCCTGCGCGTGTGGCAGCGCACCCCCGGACAGCCCGGTACCGGAGCCGCGGGCCACGAACGGCACTTTCGCGGCAGCGCAGGCTCGGACCACCGCGGCGATCTGTTCGGCGGACTCCGGCAGCACCACGAGCGCCGGTACCACCCGATATTGCGCCAGCCCGTCACACTCGTAGGTGCGCAGGCGTTGCCGGTCGGTGATCACCGCCGCGGGCCCCAGCAGCGCGACGAACTCTGCGGCTAGCAGCTGCAGCTCGACGCTCTCGTGTGTCGTCATCCCCCACTCCCCTGCCCCGGACCGTCCAATCCGCTCTCCAACTCCAGTGTCGCAGCTCGACACACTCCTGCGACAACGACCGCCGGGGACCGGGCACAATGGGGAACGTGGTCTCATCTCGGCATCCGTTTCTGGACGGGCCGTTGCCCCGGGCGTTCGCGCACCGCGGTTGGCATCTCGGCGAGCTGGCCGGCATGGAGAGCTCACTGGCCGCCTTCCGCCGCGCCGCGGCGGAGGGCTACCGCTACCTGGAGACCGATGTTCGCGCCACCCGGGACGGTGTGGTCGTGGTCATTCATGACGCGACGCTGGACCGCACCACCGATGGCTGTGGCGAGATCGAGAAACTGGACTGGGCAGCGGTGAGAACCGCTCGGGTGGCCGGTCGAGAGCCGATCTGCCGGCTGGCCGATCTACTCGAAGAGCTTCCCGGGATGCTGCTCAACATCGACGTCAAGGCGGACTCGGCGGTCGCGCCGGTGCTGGACCTGCTGCATCGCGCTCGCGGGTGGGACCGGGTGTGCCTCGCGTCGTTCTCCGAGGCCCGGCTGCAGCGGTTGCGTACGGCCGCCGGACCCAGGCTGCTGACGTCGATGGGCACTGCATCAGCCGTAGCGCTGCGGCTGCGATCAGTGTCGTTGTTGCGGCGCGGTGCGAGAAAAGCCGCCACGATGCCGATCCGCGGCAGGTTGGCCCAACTGCCGGTGCGGATGTGCGGAGTGCGGGTGGTTGACCGGGCGTTGGTGCGTTGCGCGCACCGCTGTGGTCTCGAGGTACACGCCTGGACGGTTGATCAGGCAGCCGAGATGCACGCCCTGCTCGATCTCGGCGTCGACGGCCTGATCACCGATCGGCCAGACGTGCTGCGCAACGTGCTACGCGTCCGCGGGGTGTGGCCGGGAGCAGCCGCCCAGGCTCAGTAGTGCTGCCCCGTAGAGTGCGCCGCGGTGACGGAAGGCGGTGCGGGTGAGCGAGCCGGTCCAGCCCTCCCCCGGTGGCACGCTGGATGAGCCCAATCGCCGTCGTGATCAACGAGCCTGGTGCTGGTATGACTGGGCGAATTCGGTGTTTCCCACCTCGATCATCACCGTGTTCCTTTCGATCTACCTCACCACGGTGGCGCGCAACGACGCGCTCGCCGCCGGTCAGCCCTGCCTGACCCGCAATGCCCTGGTCGGCTGCGACATCTCGCTGTTCGGCTGGGGATTTCCGGCCGGTTCACTGTTCGACTACCTGCTGGCGGCGTCGACTCTGCTGCAGGTACTGGTCCTACCGCTCACTGGCGCAATCGCCGACCGCACCCAGCACAAACGGCGGATGCTCGGGCTGTTCGCCTTCACCGGGGCGGCCGCGACCGCCCTGCTCGCGCTGGTGACCGGGACCAACTGGCGACTCGGCGTCGTGCTGTTCATCGTCGCGACCACCGGCTACTACGCATCGGTGGTCATCTACTACTCGGTGCTTCCGGAGATAGCCACAGCTGATGAGCGCGACGGGCTGTCCTCCCGTGGCTGGGCCTTCGGCTTTCTAGGTGGCGGCATCGCGTTGGCCGTCAATCTGGCAACCTACCTCGGACGTGATGCGCTGGGACTGTCCGAGTCGGCGGCGGTAAGGGTCTGCTTCGTCACCGCAGGGCTGTGGTGGGCTGCCTTCACGCTCATTCCGTTGTCCCGGATGCGCAGCTACCAGCCTCCGCAGGGCAGCGAGCGGGGGCTGTCGGTGCTGACCGGCGGCTTTCGTCAGCTCTTCGGCACGCTGCGGAACGCGCGGGCCTACCCGCTGACACTAGCCTTCTTGGCAGCCTACTTGATCTACGCTGATGGCATCGGCACGGTGGCCAGCGTCGCCGGCCAATATGGTGATCTTGAATTGGGGCTGGCCAGCAGCGTCCTGATCAGCACTATCCTGATGGTGCAGTTCGTGGCGTTCTTCGGCGCGTTGCTGCACGGCTGGGTAGCCCGCCGGATCGGCGCCAAGCGCACAATCCTGGCCAGCCTCCTGGTGTGGGTCGGGGTGATTGCGGCGGCCTATTTCATCCAGGCCGGCGACGAGCTTCAGTTCTATGCCGTGGCCGTGGGCATCGGGCTGGTGCTGGGCGGCACCAGCGCGCTGTCTCGGTCGTTGTTCAGCCAGCTGGTGCCCGCGGGCAAGGAAGCGGAGTACTTCTCGGTGTACGAGATCGGCGAGCAGGCCACGTCGACGGTGGGGCCGATCCTCTTCGGAGTCATCGGGGCGGCCACCGGCTCCTTTCGCCCGGCAATCCTGTCTTTGGTGGCCTTCTTCCTCATCGGGTTCGTCCTGGTACTGCTGGTCCCGGTCCGCCGAGCGATTCGCGCGGCCGGTAACTCAGAGCCGGTGGTTGTCTAGGGTCCACCGCAGGACGGCAGCAGAGGCTAGGCCGAATGGGTAGTCTAGGCCACCTCATCGTGAGGTAACAGATCACATTGCGCCTTCGATTCAACCTGTGTGGGGGATGCTTGTTGGGGGTGAAGACGTCATCGGGTCCGGGCCGACGGTGGTCCGGGAACGTCGAGGCCTTCTTCGGCGTTGCACCCGATGGGCTGGATCCGGAGACCCCCGGTCTCTGGCCCGGAGAGAGGAGACGCCATGGCCGATCGCGTACTTCGTGGCAGCCGGCTCGGAACAGTCA
>JAICSB010000315.1 GCA_025937115.1 Pseudonocardiaceae bacterium
CAGCTCACTCGATAGTAGTTCGGCGATTTCCCGGATCGCCGGATCCACCGCCCAGATCTCGCAGGATTCGCGCACGAACCGTCTCGCGGCTCCCGCAGCGGCGTTGTGCATGGGTAGGTCCCGGTGGCGTCGTACCTGGGGAGGCCGCCGGAGGCGAGAGGCGTGTCGCGACTGAATGCTTCATTTGAAACGTTGCTGTTGCATCTGAAAGAAAACCGCGGTTTCGACTTCACCGGCTACAAACGCGCCAGCCTGACCCGACGGGTGGACCATCGAATGGCCGAGGTGGGCGTTGGCGACTACGCCGAGTACCTGGAGGTGCACACCGAGGAGTCCACCGCGCTGTTCAACACGATTCTGATCAACGTGACGAGCTTCTTTCGGGATGCTGTATCTGGGTAAGGCCGAGATGCTGTTGTCGCATACCGAGTTGTTCCAACCCATCGACCTCAAGCACCGAGTGTTTCGCAAGGTACCGCAACACAGCACTCACCGACGCCGACGCCGGTCTGCTCGGGGTGATCCTGAGGTTCCATGACGTCACCGGGTCACGGCGGCTGCAGTCCACCATCGAGGAGTTGGAAACCACCAACGAGGAACTGCAGTCCACCAACGAGGAACTGGAGACGATGAATGAGGAGCTGCAGCGCCCTCAACGGCACCAATGGTGTCGCCAGCGGTGCCATCCTGCTCATGGAGCAAGATGGTCAGGACAACCACCACGCAGATGGAGCAGCAAGCGCCGAACTGAGCGAGGAGCATGACGGCCAAGCCCATTTGGGTATTTCCGATTGCCGTTGACCGCCGGCTGCGGCAGGCTGGGCTGGCCTTGCGCCGGTGTTGGTTCGCGTTCGAAGACACGGGGGAAAGAGGCTTCTGTGGTCGCCGCTGAGGGAGCCCCTGAGCTCCCGATCCACCCGAGGCGCAGCGCCGAACCCCTCAGCCACCTAGACGGGCTGCTCTCCGCAGACGTGCGCCAACTCGGGTACGGGGTCTTGGTGGTCTACATCGCCGGAGAGCTGGACATGCTTACCGGACCACCTCTTCAAGACCACCTCGACGAACTGCTCGCCACCCGACCTGATCGTCTTATCATCGATCTCAGCCAAGTCTCGTTCATGGGTTCAACAGGTCTCTCCGTGCTGATCTGCACCCCGCAGAATGCCGTCGCAATGGGGACAACGCTGCAGCTCAGCGGTACCAGCGCACGAGCAATATCCGTTCTACTGGAAGTAACCGGCCTGAACGATCTATTCGAAATGTTGCCAACTCCGCCCACCACCGGCGACGCAGGGCGCTGACCCAGCCGATGGTGGGCTGCTGGCACGACTCAGGTTGCGGGAGTCTGCGGTGTGTCTTCTCCCTCGCCGACAGATCCGGGAGGCAGACCAGTCCCTTTTGATCGTCCGGTCCCTACGTCCGCGTCCTCCGGAACACCCGCTGGGAACGACCCACCCCTCGCTTTTTCGATCTTCTCCTGTGGCGTGTCCTCATCGCGCTCGTCCACTATCCGCTCCTTTCTCATAACTCATGATCTTCTTTCCTACTCAGAACCTCTTGGTCATGACGCCAGACGTACCCGCCGAGCCCGCCGGCTAACCATCCCCGGCCGATGGCGCTGGGCGCGGCACCGCTGCGTGCGACGATCGAAGCGTGCAGATCGACGTGGTTGTCCGGGCCCGGGACTGGCTGGTCGCGGCCGATCCCGGGTCGTTGCGGCTGCGGATGGCCGCGACCACGGTGGCCACTGTGGCGCTGGCTCTGGCGGTACTCGCCAAGCTGGCTGGCCTGACCGGTCAGCCGATCACCGTCGCGCTGCTCGGCGTGGTGATCGCGATGATTTCCTCGGTGGCCGTCAACGACCAGGAGCCGCGGCAGCGGGCACTCACCACGGCGTTGTTGCCGCTGCCGGCGGTCGCGGCGGTGACGCTCGGGGCGTTGTTGGCGCCGCACCTGTTCAGCAGCGATGTGGTGTTTGTGGTGATCATGATGGCGACGGTGTACGTACGCCGGTTCGGCCCTCGCGGGATGGCGCTGGGCATGGTCGCGTTCATCTCGTACTTCTTCGCACTTTTCCTGCACGCCACCCTCGCACAGCTGCCCGCGCTGGCGGTCGCAGTGGTCATCGGAGTGGCGTGCAGCCTGCTGATGCGCAACGTCGTGGTGCGAGATCGCCCAGCGCGAGAGCTGGCTCGGCTGCTGCGGGCCTTCCGCGCCCGGCTCGGCGCGGTCATCGGCGCGGCGGCCGACGGGCTCGTCGACGGATCGCTGACGCCGCGCTCTCGCAGGCGGTTGCAACACCTGCTGATCAGGCTCAATCATGCTGCGCTGATGGTGGAGAACCGCATCGACCACGCGGTGGGCAGCGAGCCGGCGCTACGCGTGTTCGATGCTGAGCTCGCTACCGAGCGGCTAGTGGGGCTGACCGTACTCGTCCTGGACCGCGATCCCGTCGCACCCGGCGCAGACCTCCATAGGGCAGATCTCCATCGGCTGGCCGACTTGCTCGGGCAGCTGCGCGCCGCAATGCGCACCAAGCGACCCGCCGTGCTCGTCGACCGGGTGAATGGCGTCGCCGACCAGCTCGCAGCCGCCGAGCCGGTTGACTGCGCGATCGTCAACCGGCTGCGAATCGCCGTGGTGGCGGTAGTACACGCGGCGTTGGCCATCCCATTGACGGAGGCGGCGCCAGCCGCCGCGAACGAGCCGCCCGGTAACGCTTCTGACGACTCCGGTGATCAGGACGGCCCAGCCGGGGACAGTGAGCTCACCGGCTGGCAGCGGGTTACGACGCGGCAGTCGGTCCAGGTCGGGGTGGCCGGCACGCTGGCCATCGTGGTGGGCGAGCTGATCTCGCCCACGCGCTGGTACTGGGCAGCGATCACCGCGTTCGTCATCTACGCCGGCACGGTGTCCAGTGGTGAGACTCTGAGCAAGGGCTGGCAGCGCGTGCTGGGCACGGTCGGCGGCGTGGTCGCCGGGGTGGTCATCGCGGCGCTGGTCGGCGGCAACGGCACGATCTCGCTGATACTCATCGGTGTCTGCATCTTCTTCGCCTTTTACCTGGTGCAGGTCTCGCCGGCATTGATGATCTTCTGGATCACCCTGATGCTGGCGCTGCTCTACGGGTTGCTCGGCCAGTTCAGCGTCGGGCTGCTGCTCGTGCGTCTGGAGGAGACCGCCGCGGGCGCGGCCATCGGCATCGTGGTGGCCTATGTCGTGCTGCCGACGAGCACCCGCAACACCATCGGCGGCAACGCTCGCACCGTCCTGGATGGGGTCGGCGAGCTGCTGTGCCATGCGGTGGACAGCCTCCTTGGCGACGCTGATGGCACCAGCCTGGTCAGCGAGGCGCGCAAACTGGGTGAGAACATGCGCACGCTGCGGACCAGCGCGAAGCCCCTCACCGACGGGCTGGCCGGGATCGCGGGGCGCTCCGGGGTGCGCCACGGTCTGCGAGTGCTGCAGGCCTGCGACCACTATGCGCGGGGACTGGCCCAGCTGTGCGCGGTCCCGGTAGCCGACCCGGCGACGCTGCGCCCCGTACTGCCCGGAGCTGCGCTCCGGGTGCGGCACAACGTCGACGCGCTGGCCGCTGCGGTGAGCGAGGGTGACCGCAGCGGCGAGGTGAGCTCCGCGCAACGGCTACTCGATCGCGCGGAGGACACGGTGACCGACTGCCCGCCCACTGAGCGGGAGCGGGTGCTCGCGGCGTTGCGCCACCTGCACCGGATCGACCAGGCCGTCGTCGGGCTCGCGGCCGACCTGGGACTATCCATGCCCCAGCTGGGGGGCCACTCGGACCGGGTCCCGGCGGTGTAGCGTGGAAGGAGTCCGTCGGCGCCGATCTAGTCCCCGTCGTGCTCCGCTTTGTGATCTGACCTGGACTGACGGGGGCTGGCTGCGATGAGAGTGCTCAGTGAGGGCCCGCGTGGTGGGGTCGGTCCGAGTGGCTGAGCCGGGCTCGGTGGCGCAGGCGATGCTGGCGCTTGCTCGGGACGTCGGGGGAGATCACGAGCTGGCCGAGCAGATCTGCCGGGTATGTGTGCTGGGTTTGGACGTCGACGGTGCGGCGATCTCGCTGCTCACCGCGAGTGCCTCACGCGAAACGTTGTGCGCTTCTGATGCGACGGCGGAGCTGCTGGAAGATCTGCAGTTCAGCTTGGGCGAAGGCGCATGCATCGAGGCGGCGCTGACCGGGCGGCCGGTGCTGGTACCTGACTTGCACCACAGCACCCAGACGATCCGCTGGCCGATCTTCGCCGCCGCAGTGATGGAGCAGTCCGATGTGGGGGCGCTGTTCGCGTTGCCATTGCAGTGGGGGACTATCAACCTCGGGGTGCTGGACATGTACCGCACGGCTCCGGGTTCGCTGAACAGCGCGCAGCTACGGGATGCGATCAGCGCCGCGAACATGGCCGCGTTGATGTTCCTCGGGGTGCGAACCGATCCCGGTGATGGACAGTGGCTTGACCACTCGTTGCACGGCCGCGCGGAGGTCCACCAGGCCACCGGCATGGTATTGGTGCAGCTTGGTGTCAGCGCGACCGACGCCCTGGCCCGAATGCGGGCCTATGCTTTCGTCGAGCAGCGGTTGCTCAGCGACGTAGCCCACGATGTGGTGTCCCGG
>JAICSB010000024.1 GCA_025937115.1 Pseudonocardiaceae bacterium
CTCGAGCTGCTCGGTGCGTAACCGCTGCTCAGCGCGCAACAGCTCGTCGCGATGCACCGTGTCGGTGAGCTTGTCCAGCTGCTCGGCGAGCTCCCGAACCCGGGCCCGGACCTCCACCACGCCGTGCTCGTCCTGCGCCCGCTCGACGACCACCGCGTCGCGCTCCGCCGCGGCTCGCTGCACCGATATCTCGATGGAGCGCAACGCGATCTGCCCCGCCCGCACCACTTCCGCGGCCACCGCGGCGCCGCGCTGCCGGGCCACTGCCGCGTCCGCAGCTCGCTGCCGGGCCACTCGCTCCACCTGGGCGTTGCGACGCAGCACGTCGGCACGACCGGCCAGCGCCCGGGCGCGCTCCTCAGCGGTGCGCAGCGCCAGCCGCGCCTCGACCTCCTCGCTGCGCGCGGTACCCAGCGCCGCCACCGCTTCGTCCCGGTAGGAGGTGTCGGGTTCGGCATCCACCGAGTCGCCGGCAGCCAGCCGCAACCGCTCCTCCAGCTCAGCGAGGCTGGTCAGCGCAGCGGCCCGGCGCTCCTGCATCTCGTCGCGCTGGCGGTGCAGCCGGTCGGCCTCGCCGGACGCGGAACGGGACGCCTGACCAAGCCGGGCGAGCTGCTCAGCAACCGCGGCTAGTTCCGCATCCGATTCGTGCAGAGCTGCCAGGGTGTTGTCGACGTCCTCGGCCCGGTCGGCTTCCTCCTTACTGGCCTCCTGGAGCTCAGCGGCCAGCCGTTGCACACGCGTTTCCGATTCAGCTAACCGGATTTGACCGTCGTCGACGGCGGCCTGCACCTCGATGACGCTCAGGCTGCGGCCCGATCCGCCGTGCGCCCAATCGCCGCCGAGTAGGTCACCGTCGACGGTCACCGCGCGCACACTCGGCTGTGCGGTGACCAATGTGCGGGCGGCGTCGAGGTCCTCGACTACCGCGGTGCGTTTCAGTAGCCGATGTAGCGCGGAACTCAGCGCCTCCGGGGCTACCACCAGGTCTGCCGCCCACCTCGCATCGGGCGGCAGTTCCGGCCAGGTTGCGCGGTCCACCGAAGCCGGCGCACCGCCGACGAGCAGGCCGGCGCGGCCGGCGTCGCGCGCCCGCAACAGGGACAGCGCACTGGCCGCGACGTCCACATCTGCCACCACCAGGGCGTCCGCCGCAGCACCCAAGGCGGCAGCCACGGCGGCCTCCGCGCCGGGTTGCACAGTGAGCAACGCGGCAACCGTGCCGGCCAGACCCACTAGCCCCGCGGCCAGCAACGGTTGCGAGCCGTCTTTGCGGGCCAGGCCGATCGACAGCGCCTCCACCCGGGCCCGCCAGGACGCCCGCTGCTGCTCGGCCTCCCGGTGTGCTGCGGCCAGCTCTGCACTGCGCGCCGCAGCGGTGGCATGCGCGGCCGCCGCTGCCTCATGCCGCTCGTTGAGCCCGACCTCGCCGGCGTGCAGGGCGTCAAGCTGCTGCTGCAGCTCCTCGAATTCCCGCTGCGCGCTGCTGGCCCGCTCCCTGGCGTCGGCCAGACCCCCCGACAGCCGCTCGATCTCCTCCGCAGTGGCGCCCGACGTGGACCGCAACGCCTCGACCTGACCGGCGAGCCGGGCCAGCCCCTCGCGCCGATCGGCGACGGCGCGGACCGCGGCCAGGTGCGCCCGCTCCGCATCGCCGACGGCCTGCTCCAGCTCGCCGCGCCGGTCCACGGCGTCAGACAGCGCTGCCCCGGCCTCTTCCACCACCGCGTGCAGCTCGGCCTCCGAAGCCTCGACGGCCGCGGCCTCGCGCTCCAGCTCGTCGGGATCCCGACCCGGTCGGTGCGCCTCGACGGGTGCGGACAGGTGCCGGACGCGCTGCTCGGCCAGCTGCACCGTGCCGCGCAGCCGCTCGGCCAGCGCCGAGAGCCGGTACCAGGTGTCCTGCGCCACCGACAGCCGCGGCGTCGTGGCGTCGAGCTGTTCCTCCAGCCGGGACTGTGCCGCGCGGGCCGCAGTCAGGGAGTTGTCCACCTCCACCCGCCGGACCCTGGCAGCGACCTCGTCAGCCTCGTCCCGAGCGAACGCCGCACGCAGCGTCACCAGGTCGTCGGCGTGCAGCCGCAGCCGGGCGTCCCGCAGATCGGCCTGCACGGCCTGGGCCCGCCGGGCGATCTCGGCCTGCTTGCCCAGCGGCTTGAGCTGGCGGCGCAGCTCGGCGGTGAGGTCGGACAGCCGGGTCAGGTTGGCCTGCATCGCCTCCAGCTTGCGCAGCGCCTTTTCCTTGCGCTTGCGGTGCTTCAGGACGCCCGCGGCTTCCTCGATGAACGCGCGGCGCTCCTCGGGCTTGGACTGCAAGATCGAGTCGAGCTTGCCCTGCCCGACGATGACGTGCATCTCGCGGCCGATCCCGGAGTCGCTCAGCAGCTCCTGGACGTCCAGCAGCCGGCACGCACTGCCGTTGATCTCGTATTCACTGGCGCCGTCCCGGAACATCCGCCGAGTGATCGACACCTCGGTGTAGTCGATGGGCAGCGCGCCATCGGTGTTGTCGATGGTCAGCGTGACTTCGGCACGGCCCAGCGGGGGGCGGCCGGCGGTGCCGGCGAAGATGACGTCCTCCATCTTGCCGCCGCGCAATACCTTGGCGCCCTGCTCCCCCATCACCCACGACAGCGCGTCGACCACGTTGGACTTACCCGAGCCGTTGGGACCCACGACGCAGGTGATGCCGGGCTCGAAGCGCAGCGTCGTCGCCGAGGCGAAGGACTTGAAGCCCTTCAGCGTCAGGCTCTTCAAGTGCACGGTGCGCCGGACCTCTCCTCGCTGCTCCCCTACCGCTGTCACATGCCCGAGCAGGGTACCTGTGCCTACAGCGAGTACTGAATGTCGGGAAACGTCGTACCGAGCAGGCTGGTGATCGCGCTCGCCTTGATCACGGTTTCGTCGAACTCGGTGGCAGGGTCGGACATGGCGGTGATGGCCCCGCCGACGCCGAAGCTCACCTTGTCTGGCGTGATCACCAGGGTCCGGATGACGATGCTGAGATCGGCGGCTCCGGTCAGCGAGAAATAGCCCAGCGCTCCGGAGTAGATCCCGCGGGCGCCCCCTTCCAGGGCGTCGATGATCCCCATGGTGCGGATCTTGGGCGCCCCCGTCATCGAGCCCCCGGGAAACGCCGCCCGCACGCAATCGACCGCTGAGAGGTCGTCACGCAGCCGCGCCCGCACCGTGCTCACCAGTTGATGCACATGAGCGTAGCTCTCCACGTCGAAAATCTTGGGCACATGAACCGAACCGGACAGTGCACAGGTGCCCAGGTCATTGCGAACCAGGTCGACGATCATCAGGTTCTCCGCGCGATCCTTCTCGCTGACCGCCAGGTCCGCCGCCAGCGCCCGGTCCTGTTCCGGCGACTGCCCACGCGGTCTCGTCCCCTTGATGGGCCTGGACTCGACAACCCGGTCCCCGGAGACCCGGATGAAGCGCTCAGGCGATGTGCTCAGCACGATCAAGTCGGCGAACCGTAACCACGCTCCGAACGGCGCGGGGCTTTCCGCACGCAGGAATTGGTAGGCATGCCACGGGTCGATCGTCCCGTTGCCGGTCACCATGTTCGTCAAACAGACCTCATAGCTCTCACCGGCCTTGATCGCCTCCTGGCAGGAAGCGATCAGTTCCAGGTATCGACTCCGGTCGTGCCGGAGTGCCAGCGGACCGAAGTCGAGTGGACCGCGGGCTTGCGGGCGCGCAGCGCCGGCGAGCGTGCCCAGGTGGACCCGAGTAGCCCGAAGCCATTCCCGGGCGCTGGTCTCGTCGTCGGGATCGGTCAGGGCGAGTAAGTAAGTCGTGCCGGTCAGGTGGTCGACGGCTAACGCCCTATCGGCGAAGATCATGGCCGCGTCCGGGTTCTCCGAACTGTGTGCGAGCCTGCCACCGCACTCGGCCTTGAGCTCGTAGCCGGCGTAGCCGACCCAGCCGAGGGCGAAGTCGAACGGCAGTTCGGGGACTTCGGCACGGAGGCAGCGCAAATCGTTATCCAACCAATCGAAGAACCCGATGTGATGCACCTCGGTGTGCCGTTGCGAGTGCACGGTGACCGTGCCTCGCCAGACGTCTCCGTAAGCCACCCTGGCGAGCGGACCGGTGGAATCACCGAGGAACGAGAACCTGCAGAGTTCATTGTCCAGCCGACTGCTGTCGAGCCAGAATGAGCGCGGCGAGGAGCCGTACAAACTCTGGAAAACCACCTCCGTGGGCGCCGAGGTCGCCTGCAGTGCGACCAGTACCCGCAGCGTCTTTTCCTCGCTGCGCGGCGTTACCGGCTCTCGAGCCGGTCTGCGTGGGCCCCTCGGGCGAGCTGGATTGTGTTCGCGCCACTCCCGGGAAAGCCGAGCGAAGTTATTCAGCAGGTCCATGCCATGCTCGGTGCGGATCGACTCGGGATGGAACTGCACACCCCAGGCTGGGCGATGCCGGTGCCGAACTCCCATGATCACACCGTCGCTGGTCCAGGCGGTGATCTCTAGATCGTCGGAAACTCTGGTGACGGTCAGCGAGTGGTAGCGCACCACGCGCAATGGTGAGGGCAGCCCCGCGAACAGATCCAGGCTGTTGTGCGTGACATCCGATTCGCGGCCGTGGAACAGCTCCGGCGCGGTGCCGACGGACCCGCCGCTGAGCTCGCATAGCCCTTGATGTCCCAGGCACACACCGAGCAGCGGGATCGGTGCACCAAGCACGACGTCGCAGCTGAAACCGAAATCCGATGCCCGGCTGGGTCGCCCAGGTCCTGGGGAGATGATGACGTTGTCGAACTCGTCGAGATCCGTCACCCGCCAGCCGGGGGCATCATTGCGGACCACGATCGGCTCGGTGCCGTTGATCTCGGCCAGGTACTGGAAAAGGTTGTAGGTGAACGAGTCGTAGTTGTCGATGATCAGTGTCCGCATGGGTGCTCAGCGCTCGACGAAACCGGTCAAGCCACCCCGGGCGTCGTCGAACCGCTCGTTCACCTGCTTCACCTGCCCGGGCGTGGACCCGGAGCGTAGCGCGGCGAGCAACTTCACACAGGTCTCCCGCGGCCCCTCTGCCACTACCTCGACCCTTCTATCGGACAGATTGGCCGCATGGCCGGCCAGGCCCAGCTCGAGCGCACGGCAGCGGGTCCACCAGCGAAACCCCACGCCCTGCACCCGGCCATGCACCCAGGCCGTCATCCGCACCGGTGTCATGCCCCCATCATCGCGTGCCCCGGGGCGCCGCTCGCCGCTACAGCCGCTCCGCCGTCGTGAACTCGACAACCGACATGTTCATCGACTTAGGTTCAGGGAGTCCACGCAACACCGTCCGTGCTGTCGAGTTCACGACGGCGAGCCGTCACGACCAGAGCAGCGACACAGGTGCTGCGACTAGCTTGGGCCCGAACGACACGATGTCGGTACCGGTGTACAACACGACGCCCCGCCGGAAGCGGTCACCCGCGATCTCTTCGAGGACGCGCAGGCCCGCGAAGTCGCCGCTGCGGACCGTGGCCGACGACTTGACCTCGACTCCGACCACAGTGCCGTCGCGCGCCTCCATCACCAAGTCGACCTCATCGCCGCTTCTTGTTCTGAAGTGGGCCAGGCCGGGCCGAATGCGGCTCCAGCTGATCTGTTTTCGGAGCTCCATCGCCACGAACGCCTCAAGTATTCCACCCGCGAGATGCGGCTCGGTCGTCAAACGCTCACTTCCAATCCCCAGAAGGTGCGACGTCAACCCACTATCGATCAGAAATAGCTTCGGTGCCCGAACGATCCGTGTTGTGAGGCTCGTGGTCCAGGCCGGCACGTCGACGACCAGGAATACGGCCCGGAGCAAGCCGAGGTAGTTGCGGGCCGTGCTGTGCGGAAGCTGAGCGCCCCGAGCCACGTCAGCCAGATTGAACAGCGACCCGGCGCGAGCGGCGATCAGCCGGATCATCACCGTCAGCTCGGCCACGCTGCCGACATTCGACAGATCGCGAACCTCCCGCTCAACCACCGCAGTCAGGTACAACTCGAACCAGTCCGAACGTCGGTCCACCGGACGCTGTAATGACTCCGGAAATCCGCCGCACAGTACTCGGTCGAATAACTCACCGCGGGAAACCCGAGTGACCGCGACCGCGGGCAGCACCGTCTCGAAGACCGCATCGACGAAGCTCTCGGGTCGATTGTCGATCTCGCCCTGGGAGAGCGGCCACAGCTCGACGATCTCCATCCGACCCGGCAACGCATCCGCAACCTTCGGCAGCATCAATACGTTCGCCGAGCCGGTAAGTAGGAACCGGCCCGGTTGGCGATGCTCATCAATCTCAGCCTTCACCGCCAGCAGGAGATCCGGGACCCGCTGTACCTCGTCGAGTGCGACGGGAACCGGCAAACCGGCGACGAAGCCGTCAGGGTCCGCCCCGGCTCCGGCGCGCACGGTCGCCCGATCCAGCGTCACGTAGCCGTCCCGGCGAATGAGCCGGACCAGGGTGCTCTTGCCGGACTGCCGTGGCCCGGCAACGAACACCGCTGGCGTGTCGAGCAACGCTCGTTCGATCCGGGGCCGAACCCATCGGGGGTACACACCCACACTCTAGCGAAAATTTCGCAACTTCTTCGCGATATTTTCACACCTTATGCCCGAGCGGCTCGTCATGCGGGGACGCCGCAAATGAAAGTCCGAAGACTACAACCCCGAACGATGGGGTCCACGCACATGCTGGCGAACCGACGTGGCTGGACAGCGATCTGGCCCGGGATCGTTATCCAGTCTCGGTGGACCTCACTCGACGGGTGAACATGGGAAGCGAGCCGAGCTCTCGGGTGGCACAGTCAGCGAACTCCTGGACGGCGGCCCTGCTGTCTTTCAGGAGCGGCTGGAGGACGTCGAGCCTGGATTGAGTGGCGTCGTCGAGGTTGTAGTCGACGTTCTCCATCAGAAGACCTTCGAGAAGCTGTTTGGTCGTGTGCTCGTCGAGTCCGGCATCTAGGAGGCCGGGCACGACCTCGGTCCAGACGGAGTGATACCAGGAGAATCTGACGATCTGGGCCGCTCGGGTGCGATCGGCGGGGCCGCCGGTAGCCAGCTCCCGAATGTGGACGGCCCATTGTTCCGTTCCGCCGCCGAGCTGCGTCAGAAGCCTGTATGCCGTGTCCTCCCTACGTACAGTAAGCGTGCCTGTGAGGCGCCTAACCGACTCCTCCGCGACAGTCAGCGACTTGTGCTTCGGCGGCACCGCGATCGGCACGACCGGCTCACCGGCCTGTGTGATGTTGCTCAGCCTGACACGCTGCGCCACACGACGCTGCGCTCATCGGTGACCAGTGAGTCGACGCGTCGGTTGAGCTCGTCGCGGGCGGCGGGATTAGTGGCTGCGCGGCGGATATAGCTGGCGAGGGAGTGCAGTTCGGTGAGATCGCGGATCAGCGTCCAGCCGGTCCAGGTAGTGATGTCGTAGCGGTAGGCGGCGCTGAATTCGGTCCGCTCGATGTCGAAGTCATGGAAGTGATCAGGGACGGCGAAGACGAGGTCGAGCTCGCGGGGGCCGTGGCTGGCTCGATCCCAGTCGATGAGTAGCCACCGCCCGTCGCTTCCCTGCAGCAAGTTGTCGGGCTGGACGTCGGCGTGGATGAGACCACGCCCCAGTGGTGTCGCGATCGTGTCGTAAGCGTACTGGAGCCGCACAGCACCGGCGAGAAGCCATTCACGAATGTCGACCGACAACACCGGCTTGTCACGCGCGGTATCGAGGTCGAGGGCTTCGTGCAGCCTAGCCAGCGGCTGGTGTTTGGGCAGTGGTGGAGGCGCGGCGCCGAGATGGTGCAGTTCCCGCACCGCCCCTGCAAGATCCCGAGGCGTGGGGATGCTCGGTGAGGGTAGATAGGGCCAGATTGTCGCGACCGTGCCAGCTTGCCGGACTGGCTGCGGGTGCGGTGTCGGGGCCAGCGCGGGTCCACCGTGGTCAGCGATCCAGGAGGTCAGCGAGACGACGTGGGCGGCGCGCGCGTCGTTGATCGGGGTGGCGGTGCTCAACCGCACCACGATGGATTCGGCGGGCAAGTGGAAGACGGCATTTGATCGGGATGGCAGCATCCGCGCCCCGGAGGGGTCGAGGCATAGCGCACCGCAGACGGCGCCCAGTTCGCGGTGGCCTAGTAGCGCGCCGCTATCACGTGGGGCAGTCACGAGATGGCGCAGGCCGTCTGGATGTCATGTCGCAGGTCGGCCACGTCCGCAGTCTGGTGCACGACGAGGAGTCGTCGAACATCTGCAGCCGCTGGTAGGCGCGCCGGGACGAGGTCCGGGTGATCTCTTTGAGTGCGCGGCGCCCGACGCATACGGCGGCGTCGATGTCACCGGCTCTGGCGTGCGAGCCAGCGAGACCGGCCAGGTTGACCGCGCGGGTGCGGGCGTAGTCGCTGCCCTGCGCGCTGGTGGCTGCGGTAAGCAGCGGTACGGCCCGAGCTGCGGCGTGACCTTGCTGAGCGGTGAATTCGGCCGTGTCGACGTGAGCAGCCCACGGCAGGGCCGTGCACGAATCGACGGCGGCGAAATGCTGCTCCGCTCGACCGAGAGCTCGTTCACACGCAGTGGTGTCGCCTAGCACTGCGTATCCCCAGCTCTGCACATTGGACAGGTAGCTCCGAGTGGCGTCGGAGACGGCGGAGGGAGATTCGTTCTCGACGACCAGCCCGAGCCCGACCAGCCGGAGCGCCTCGTCGGGACGGCTGAGGTGTAGTGACTGGTGCGCCATGTCCAGCAGGATGTCCACAGCGAGGTCGGCAGCGCGAGGATGAGAGGTGTGCCGGCACAAGTCCAGCGCTACTGTCCACAAGCGACGCGCCTGATCGTGCTGCTCGACGTCGTAACTACACCACGCTGTGAGCATCGCCAGGTCAGCCACCGCGATGTCGAGCCGGACGCGAATCGCAGGGCTCGAGGCCGCCTCACGCAGCCGCAGAACCGACCTGAGTTGAGCAATGGTGGCCGCCCGGGCCAGGCCACCGCCATGGGCGAAGTCGCAGCGCCGCAAGGCGTCGCTGGCGCGTTCGAGGGCATCGACGTCCGCAGCACCAACCTGCCGTGGCGGTTCGTCGGCGTCCATGCGCGGTATCAGGCTGTTGAGCCTGTCCAGATCAAGCGCTACCAGCCCTATACCGAGGGTGATTGCGGTGACCGTCTGCCAGAGGTCGGACAAGGCACCAGCGTCAATAACCCGCTCCTCCGTCAGGTGGCCGTTGATCACGACTGGCAACATCGCACTCCGAACGGGCGTCCCTGATCGTTGCACAGTCTCGTGCCTAGGCACGTCAGCGTGCGTCGAGGCAGCGAACCGGGCTGTGACCTCGTCAGAGGCGCGGGCGAGGGCTGTGTCCAGCACTTGTTGCATGTATGGCAGCGGGGTGATGTCCGCCTGTCGTGCTTCCCACTTGTTGACCGTTCGTACGGAGCCCGACGGGGAATCCTGAGGGAAACGCCGAACCGCACTCACGGGTGGGGGTGGCGGGGTCGGGGCTGGCAGCGGGGGCAGGTGTGGGAGGAGCGGTTCATGAAGGACTCGCGCCGGATCGCGGTACCGCAGCGTGGACACGGCCGGCCGTCCTGGCCATAGGCAGCCAGTGAACGGTCGAAGTAGCCTGACGCGCCGTTGATATTGACGTACAGCGCGTCGAACGAGGTGCCACCAGCGGCGAGCGCCTCCGTCATCACCTCCGTGACGGCGGTCAGCACGGCGCGTCCTTGCGCTCGGGTCAGCGTCGCGGTGAGCCGCGCCCCGTGCAGCCGAGCCCGCCACAGCGCTTCGTCGGCGTAGATGTTGCCGATTCCGGACACCAGCGTCTGGTCCAGCAGCGCACGTTTCAGCGCCGTGCGCCGTTGCCGGATCCCGGCGATCACCGCATCAGCATCGAAACACGGATCCATCGGGTCCCGCGCGATGTGCGCGACCGGGATGGGCAGGCCGTCGACCACGTCCTCGACGGACAGACCACCGAACGTGCGCTGGTCGACAAAGCGCAGCTCAGGACCCCCGTCCGCGAACTGCAGTCGCACCCGCAAGTGGGCCTCGTCGGGCGACCCAGGCTCTTGGATACGCATCTGGCCACTCATCCCGAGATGAGCCAGCAACGCCTGCTCATCACCCAGGTCCAGCCAGAGGTACTTGCCGCGACGCCGCACACCGAGGATCTGCCGACCAGCCAGCCGAGCGACGAAATCCAGCTCTCCGGCAAGGTGGCGACGCACCGAGCGGGGGTGGCGCACCTCGACGACAGCTACCGTGCGCCCGGTGACGTGTTCGGCGAGGCCCAGCCGGACGACCTCGACCTCGGGCAGCTCCGGCATGCTGCACCTACCCCGCCGGCGGAGCTTTTCCGCTGGCCAGCTCGGACAGCGAGCGCCAGGCGGTCTCGGCGGCCCGCTGCTCGGCTTCTTTCTTGGTCCGCCCCTGCCCGGTCCCCCGGTCCACGCCGGCGATCACGGCGGTCGCGGTGAACTCCTTGAGATGGTCGGGCCCGTCCTCGGTGATCCGGTACTCGGGCACGCCTAACTCTCGGCTGGCGGTGAGCTCCTGCAGGCTGGTCTTCCAGTCCAGCCCGGCGCCCAACAGCGGAGCCATCACCATGAGCGGGTCGAACAGCCGGTGCACCACAGTGCGGGCGACGTCCATGCCGTGCTGTAAGTACACCGCACCGATGAGTGCCTCGGTGGTATCGGCCAGAATGCTGGACTTGTGCCGGCCCCCGGTGAGCTCCTCGCCCCGACCCAGTAAGACGTATTCGCCCAGGCCATTGGTCGCCAGCCCGCGAGCGACCCCAGCCAGCGCATGCATGTTCACCACGCTGGCCCGCAGCTTGGCGAGTTGCCCTTCGGGTAGATCAGGGTGGGTGCGAAACAAGTGGTCGGTGACGACCACACCGAGCACCGCGTCGCCGAGGAACTCCAGCCGCTCGTTGGGTTCCAACCCTCCGCTTTCGTAGGCATACGAGCGGTGAGTGAGGGCAAGAGTCAGCAGCTCGGCGTCGAGATCAACGCCGAGCGCGCTGAGTAGCGGGGTCAGATCCGACGGGTGATCCCGCGGAGACCGATTTCCCAATGGTTCGTCGCGTCCGGCGTCAGGCTGGCCGGACGATCTGGCGACCGTCGTACTTCCCGCAGTGCGGGCAGACCGTGTGCGGCGGCTTAGGCTGCCGGCAGGCCCGGTTCGAACACGCCGCCAGAGTCGGTGCGGTGGCCTTCCACTGGGACCGCCTCGAGTGGGTGTTGGACCGCGACATCCTGCGCTTGGGGACAGCCACGTTACTCGTTCTCCTGTTCGCTTCCGCGCAACCGCTGCTTCAGTTTTGTCTCTGGACGGTCTAGCGCGAGTCCATTCTCTCATGCCGGTGATCCGTACCGAGTTCCGCCCGCTTACCGCCACATTCCGGGCACAGGCCGAGGCAGTTCGCGCTGCACAAGGGCGCCTGCGGCAAAGCCAGCAGCATCGCGTCACGAACGACCGGCTCGAGGTCGACGAGGTCGTCGACGACCCGGCTGACCTCGTCAGGATCCGTAGTCTCGTCGGTCGCCGTGTCGGGGTAAGCGAACAGTTCGACCAGCTCGACCTCAAGCCGATCGACCAGCGGATCCAGGCACCGGGCGCACTGACCGGTGACCGGCGCCGATGCCGTGCCCGATACCATCACTCCCTCCATGACCGACTCCAGCCGCACGTCCAGGGACACCTGGTCTCCCGCGGGGATCCCGATCACGTCCAGCCCCATCCCGACCGATAGCGGGACATCACGGTGGTAGGAACGCATCGACCCGGGACGCCTGCCCAGATCACGGGTGTCGATCACCCAGGCAGCGGTCGGGTCGGGTCTGGCGGCAGCGGTCTTGCGAGGCATCAGGGTTCTTAGGGTAGGCCCTGACCCGAACCGACGATGCCGCGACACCGAGCCCGGCACGCTCACCGAGGGTACTCACCCACCCCTGCGGCCACCGGTCCACTGTGATGGACGCGGCCGCGCCCGACGGCGCGCAAGGTGCGGTTGAGTAGATCCTCGAACTCCGCGAGGGTGCCTTCGACGTAGGCGTCGCATTCCGAGCGCAGCCGGTGCACCTCGGCGCTCACCTCGTCGTGGATTCGCTTGGCCTCAGCTCGGGCCGCTTGCACCACCTGGGTTTGCTCGACCAGCCGGGCCTGCTCGGTTCGACCGTCGGCGACAGCCCGCTCGTAGGCCGTCCGCCCGGCCGCGGTCATCCGTTCCGCCTCGGCCTCGGCGCGCCCGGTGAGCTCCTGGTACTCCCGCCGTCCTGTGGTCACCATCCGGTCAGCTTCGGCTTGCGCGCCGGCGACCAGCGACTCGGCGCTGGTACGGGCCTCGGCGACCAGGCGCGCAGCCTCGTCGCGGGCCTCGGTGACCATCTTGTCGGCCTCAGTGCGAGCGTCATCGCGCTGGCGCTGCGACTCCTGCCGCGCGGTCTCCACCAGTTCGTCGCGATGATCCAACACGTCCTGAGCGTCATCAAGCTCCGCGGGAATCGCATCGCGAATGTCGTCGAGCAGTTCCAGCACGTCCCCGCGGGGTACCACACAACTGGAGGTCATCGGCACCCCACGAGCTTCTTCAAGAGTGGTCACGAGCTCGTCAAGTGCTTCGAAAACCCGGTACACCGGCCCCTCCTCGCGGTCACCATCCACAGGTGACAGTGTGAACGCTCAGGCAGCTCGGATACGGGAGCGCGCGGCTGGTCGGCGTGTCCCGCGCTCAGCGCCGTTCGGCGAGCCGGTTGATCAGGCGCTGGTGCACCGTGGCCGGCAACAGGTGGCCGACGTCACCGCCGTAGGTAGCAACCTCTTTGACCACTGAGCTGGACAGGTAGCTGTAGTGCGGTTTGCTCGGCAACAACATCGTGTCCACGCCCGACAGCTGGTAGTTCAACTGGGCCATCTGCAACTCGTAGTCGAAATCACTGACCGCCCGCAGCCCCTTGACGATCGTGGCGATCCCGTTGACCGTGCAATAGTCCACGAGCAGGCCGTGCCAGGAATCAATGCGGATGTTGGGCAGGTGCTCGGTGATCTCCTTGAGCATCGCCATCCGGTCGGAGGCCTCGAAAAGGCAGTTCTTGGTCTTGTTGATCAAGACTGCGACGACGACCTCGTCGAATTGGCTCGCGGCCCGCTCAATGATGTCGAGGTGCCCATTGGTGGCGGGATCATAAGAGCCGGGACAGACGGCGCGCCTCATGGCGCGTAACCGTAGTACACCGCGGTGTCTCCATACCGCCGATGAGTGAGCGCAAACACATTATCCGGCCAGGTTGGCGGCAGCGCCTTGGCTGGGCGTTCCACCACGAGCAGGGAGGCCGGTGCCAACCAGGCGCCGCCGGCCAGGGCGCTCAACACCTTGTCCAGCGCGCAGTCGTCGAGTGCGTACGGGGGGTCGGCGAGTACCAGGTCGTAGGGCTGTCCCGGGTTGCCCCGCAACACCGCAGGCACATCCGCAGCCGTCAGCTGCGCACCGGGCAGCCCGAGCGCCTCGATGTTTCGGCGCAGCACCGCGGCGGCACGCTGATCGGATTCCACGAAGCGGACGTGCACCGCTCCGCGGGACAGCGCCTCCAACCCCATCGCTCCAGATCCGGCGTAGAGGTCGAGCACCCGGGTCCCTTCGAGGACCCGACGCGCCGCAAGCGAGCTGAACACCGCTTCCCGCACCCGGTCTGAGGTTGGCCTGGTGCCGTGCGGCGGCACGGCCAGCCGCCGCCCCCCCGCCACTCCCGCCACGATCCGCACCACAGTGCACATGATGCCGCCGACCAGCTCGGACCCCACGTCTGGGACCGTGAGTCACGCTTTCGCGGGCGAGGCCACGACTCGGGCATGAGTAGCGCGATCTCCCGGTCCGTCCACCATGATCACCGCAGTGGGAGCACCACCGTCGTGAGTCACTCGCATCACCAACACCGAGCCCACCCTGCGACCCATGCGCACCCGTCAACGAGAAAGCGGGACTTCTCGGCCACGATTGGTGGAGTGAATTCGAACTCGCCGCCTGCACAGACAGACTCCTGCCGCCTAATCTGCCAGCCCTGCTCTCCGACGCCCTCGCAGGAAAGCTCGCCCAACCCGGCTGACAGCAGAATCCCTCGATGAGCGGCCCTGAACAGGTCGCTTCGCAGTTGGAGGCACTGGTCTCACCGATCGGCCGGGAGTTGCTGGATCGGCTGGCGCGGCTGGACGTGACACCGGAGACAGAGCTGCGGGTCGGTGCGCTGCTGCGCCGCGGCTACCCGACGGAGCTGGTCACCGCAGCCCTTGGTCAGCATGAGCTACGTCGCCGCGCCCACCTGAAGTTCACCCGAGCTCAGCAGATGTACTTCACCCGGGCTGGTCTGGAGCAGGCAACCGCCGAGGTTATTGCGCGGCACCGGGCGGCGCGCTTCGCCGGCGCCTTGCGGATGGCGGATCTGTGTTGTGGCATCGGTGGGGACCTCATCGCGCTGGCAGCGGACCGGGAGGTCGTCGCGGTCGATCGTGACGCCCTGCACCTGAGGATGGCGGCACTCAATGCCGATGCCTACGGGGTGGGTGACGCGGTGACCGTCGTGCACGCCGACGTCCGCGATGTGGATCTGACTAGTGTTGACGCCGTGTTCGTTGACCCGGCCCGACGTGCGCGCGGTCACCGGATGCGCACCGGGGACAGCGAGCCACCGCTGTCGTGGTCGACCAGCCTGGCGGAACGAGTCGCGGCCGTCGGGATTAAGGCGTCCCCGGGAATCGCGCGGGATGCCGTTCCTCCCGGTTGGGAGGTGGAGTTCATCGCCGACCGGCGCGAGCTGAAGGAGGCCGCATTGTGGTCACCGGCCTTGGCGACCAGTACCAGCCGCGCCACGATCCTGCCGCAAGGCCATGTGCTGCTTCCGCTACCCGGTGACGAGGTGGTGCACCGAGCTCCAGGCGCGTTCCTACTCGACCCGAACCCTGCGGTGACCCGGGCAGGTCTTGTCGAGGACCTGGCGCGCAGCCTCGGAGCGTGGAAGATCGATCCTCAGATCGCGTTCCTGTCCAGCGACCAACCGCTGTGCACACCGTTCGCGCGCTCCCTGCGGGTGCTCGACTCCGGGCCTTGGGAGCAGAAGGCACTGAGATCCCGGCTGCGCGCCCTCGATATCGGCTCGGTGGACATCCGCCGCCGCGGCTTGGCCGGCGACGTCGATGACCTGCACCGCCAACTCAAGCTCCGGGGTACCCGACGCGCCACCCTGGTCATGACCCGCTTCGACGACCGCCCGTGGGCATTGATCTGCACCAACCCGTCGCGGAACTAGGGATCCTTGGTCCCTAGTTCCCACTTGAGGCAAGTTCTCCGGACGTAGCGTTCTTCTCGTCCGCTCCCTCACCGGCGTTTCGATCGCCTGACCAGCCACGATGGGTGGCACAACGACGACAGTTCAAGGAGGCCGCGCCCGAGACGCCCGGCATCTTCACCGTCCACGAATTCAAGCGCCTCGCCCGCAACGCCGCCGAGCTGACGACGCTTTCCGTCGAGCTCCAGGCCGGCGGCATCCAGCTCGAACTCCTCACCAGTGTCGATGTCCGAGGTCGCCTGCACGGATGTCCGAAGTCGTCTGCACTCCTGGGTCGGTGACAGATGTAGGGACGCGGGCTGTCCCCGACCACCGACTGAGGCCGGGCGCCTCTCAGCGGACGGGAGCTGAACACCTCCGCCCATCCTGATGGAGAGTCAGCTACCTGTGGGCGCCGCGTTGCCAGTGCTCCAGGGCGGCCCGATCGCCCCGCACGCGCAGGCCCCAGGACGCCCGGCGGTTCCAGAGCATCAGCAGGAGCTCACCCGCCGTAGCCTCGACCTGCGCGTCCCGGGGGCCGGTGTCAACCGCGCCCCGCCCTGACGTCGGGGCGTCCGGGCCCAGCCGGATCCACCACCGCCCGTCGGTGTCGGTGGCGTGCAGGGCAAGAGTGACACCGGTGTCCGTTCGCAGCTGCCCGGCATAGCGGTGCAGAAATCCGCAGACCATCTCATCGACCCCGTCGGCCGCGACGCGGGGGACCAGGTCGGTCCCGTCGGCGACCCGCGCCGCCGCGCTGTTCTGCGCGTCGATGCGGTGCACGAGGGTCTCGAACAGCTGGCGGCGGATCCAGAAGCTCCTCGCGCAGGCCGCCGGCCACACCGTCCAACAGTCGAGGTCCGGTGGCGCCGCCCGAAGCGCGTCCACGAGGTCCGCGTGCGCCACCTGGGCACGCTCGACTAGGGCGGGACCGTCGCCAGGGTCGGGGTCCTCCAGCGAGCGTCGCTCCGCCCGGTCGGGCGGCCCGGGACGCCCGTCCCGCACGACCCGGGTGACCCAGCGGTAGACCAGGCCCAGGTGCGCCACCAGCTCACGCAGCGTCCAGCCCGGGCATCCCGGGACGGGCGCCGCCAGGTCGTGCACCCGCGCGGTCGCGACGAACAGGGCGCCCTCGCTCTCCAGCAGGGCCAGGCGCTCGTCGTCACCGGTGAACGCCGGGCGCACATCACACCCGCGGGTCATCGAGGCCGGATCCCGGCCGCGGCGCTCACGGTCGTCATGGCTCGGCTCGCGTGGGTTCAGGGACTCGGGGTGCGGGGGTTGAATCGCCCCGGCAAGTCCGGAGACTCGGTTTGTTGGTTCAGTCAGCCTCGGCGAGGGCAGTCTTCCGAGGGTAGTAGGCCTGCTCGAGGGCAGCGCGGTAGGCCCGGGCGTCACCGCCGGGGGCGATCACCGACCCCCGATGCGGGTACCGGTTACGAGCGTCAACGCGCCGTCGCGCCGGGTGTCGATGTCCGCAGTCGACTGCGCGGATGACTGAAGCCACCTGCACGCGGTAGTGGGCGAGCTCGCGCGGGTCTCTGACCCAGCGTGCAACTCGCCGGAATCTCAAAAGCCATCACCCGGGACTCCC
>JAICSB010000177.1 GCA_025937115.1 Pseudonocardiaceae bacterium
CGTTCTGCCGGGAGGGTTTGAACAGCGGGGCGGCGATCAGGTTCCCCACGCCGCCGGCCGGGAGCAGGTCCTGGGATGGGAACAGCCGGTCGTAGCTGGCCAGCGTCATCCGGCCGCGCAGCGCCATCGCCTCCCGCAGCAGCCCCGTGCCAAGCCGCCGGGCCGTCTCGGCCGGGACCGGGGAGGTGAAGAACACCCAGGCGTGCGCCCCCACGCCCGACCGGGAGACCTCCAGGGCGACCGGGACCTGCAGGGCACGGCCGGCCTTGACGTACATCAGCGCGTCGAACATCGCCTCCGGACCGTCGAAGTCAGCCGCCAGCCACCAGCACCTATCGCCGTCCAGCAGCGGGTACAAGCCGATGTGGACCTCGCCCTTCAGGTGAGGCCAGCACCGCCGGGGTCAGCGGCATGTAGCGGCGGTCCTCGTGCCGGACGCCGTTGCGCCAGCCGCCGCGCACCGCAGGGACCCACCCGGACTTCCCGGTCCGCTGGTTGTCGTACCGGACCGCGTACACATCCGTCCGCGCGGCGAACAGCGCGCCGAAGAACGCCACCTTCGCCTCCTGCGGCGACCGGTGATGCACGACCCCGGGCGGTGCCTCGAAGAAGGCGACCTGCCCAGGCACGGGCGGGGCAGCCTGCCGCGGGGTCAGCCGCAGCAGCTTCAGCAACCGCGCATTCTCCGCCCGCAGGCGCGCCAGCTCAGCCTCAACCACCGCCGGAATCTCAGCCACGCAAACAAGCTATGCCGCCGAGTTGCCCAACGAGTGCTGGCAGTCCGACTTCACCCACTACCCGCTCGCAAACGGCACGGACACCAAGATCCTGACCGGCACACCGGAAGGCGTCGGCGCGCTGACCGACGGCGACGAGGTGCCGGTGACGGTCGAGTTGGTCGGTACCCTGACGAACCGCGTGGTCATCCGCGACTGATCTCCGTCGCCGCGAGCAGGTCCCTGGTGTAGGGGTGGCTTGGTGCCAGGAACACCTGGTCGCGGGGGCCTGCCTCGACGATCTCGCCCTGCGACATGACCGCGATGCGGTCGCAGAGGTAGCGCACGACCGCGAGGTCGTGGGAGATGAACAGGCAGGAGAAGCCGAACTCGCGCTGCAGGTCGGCGAGCTGGTTCAGGATCGCGGCCTGGACCGAGACGTCGAGGGCCGACGTGGGCTCGTCGGCCACGAGCAGCTGCGGCCGGGCGATGAGCGACCTGGCCAGGCCGACCCGCTGTCGCTGGCCGCCGGACAGCTCATGGGGGTAGCGGCTGCGCAGTTGCGGCGAGAGGCCGACCTGTGCGAGCATTTCGGCCACCTTGCCCGCCCGCCCCGGTGTCCGCTGGGCGTGAAGCGGGGCGGCGACGATATCGCCGACTGTCATGCGCGGGTTCAGTGACGAGTACGGATCCTGGAAGACCATGTGCATCTTCGGCCGCACCGGCAGAAGCTTGCGGCGGGGCAGGTGGGTGATGTCGGTGCCGTCGAGGCTGACCTGACCGCCGTCCGGCTCAAGCAGGCGCAGCACGCAGTGTGCCACGGTGGTCTTGCCGCTGCCGGACTCGCCCACCAGGCCGACGATCTCGCCCCGGCCGACTACCAGGTCAATGCCAGCGACGGCGCGCACCAACCCGCCGCCCGCCGCCCGCGGGACACGGAACGACTTGCGCAGCCCGGTCACCGAGAGCACCGGCGGCCCGGTGCTGTTGACTCTGTCGTGTTTCACTGTTTCGCCGCTCACAGTGCCGCTCCCGCCGGGTCCGGGATGCGGTCGAGCACGCACGCAGCCAGATGCGAACGGGCTGGCCCGACCGGGCGCAGCGGTGGCTGCGCGGTCAGGCACCGGGACTCGGCATACGGGCAGCGCGGGCTGAACACGCATTGCTCCGGTTCGCCGCGGAGCAGCGGGACCTGCCCGGGGATCGGAGTCAGCCGCCGGGTGTCCCGTTCACTGTCCGGCCGCGGCACGGCCCCAAGCAGGCCGGCGGTGTACGGGTGACCGGGTGCCGCATAGAGGTCGTCGGTCGGTGCCTCCTCAAGCAGGTGCCCCGCGTACATCACGAGCACACGGTCGGCGAGCCCGCGAACCACGGCTAGGTTGTGCGTGATCAGCAGCACCGCCATGCCGAGGGTGGCGCGCAGGTCCCGCAGCAGGCCGATGATCTGCGCCTGGATCGTCGGGTCGAGTGCCGTCGTCGGCTCGTCGGCGATCAGCACGGCGGGACCGCAGGCGATGGCCATGGCGATCATGACCCGCTGCCGCATCCCGCCGGACAGCTGATGCGGGTATGAGCGCAGGTGCCGTGCCCCGTCCGGCAGCCGGACCAAGTCGAACAAGTCAAGGACCCGGGCCCGCGCGGCCTGCCTGGATAGCCCCTGGTGCCTGCGGACCACCTCGCTGACCTGGGCGCCGACGGTCAGCGATGGGTTGAGTGCCGTCATCGGCTCCTGGAAGACCATGGCGATGGAAGCGCCGCGGACCTCCTCCAGCCGCCGGTGTGAGGCCGCCCGGAGGTCCTCGCCGCGGAACCAGACGTGCCCGCCGACCGTGGCGCCCGGAGGCTCGAGGCCGAGGACCGACAGTCCGGTCAGCGTCTTGCCAGACCCGGATTCGCCGACGAGGCCGACCACCTCGTTCGCTTCGAGCGCCAGCGACACACCGCTGACCGCGAGCAGCGGCCCGCGCCGGGTGTTGAACCGCACTAGCAGGTCCTCGATCCGCAGCACCGGGTCGTTGTCGCTCATCGCTGGGTTGCTCATTACCGGCCCCGAGGGTTGAGCGCGTCGGTGATGCCGTCGCCGAGCAGGTTGAAGCAGAGCGCGGCTAGGAAGATCGCGATCCCGGGGAAGACCCCGAGCCACACCGACTGGTTCAAGTACTGCTGTGCCTGGGCCAGCATCCCGCCCCAGTCCGCTGTAGGCGGCTGGACGCCACGGCCGAGAAACGCCAAGATCGCGGCGCCGACGATCGAGGCCGGGATGGCGACCGTGGTCTGCACCGTGACCGGGCGCAGCACGTTCGGCAGGATCTGCCGCCACAGGATCGTCAGGTCCCCCTCACCGTTGACCAGGGCCGCCTGGACATACTCCAGGTCGCGCACCTCAAGCGTCGCGCCGCGGGCGATTCTCGCGATCGCAGGCACCTGCGCGACACCGAGCGCGAGTACGGCGGTCCACAGGGTGGGCTCGGAGATCGCGGCCAGACCGACGGCGAGCAGCAGGAACGGGAAGGCGAGCATCACGTCGGCGATCCGCATCAGCAGCATGTCGACCGGACCGCGGAAGTAGCCGGCGACCATCCCGTACGGCAGCCCGACCGCCGTGCCGAGCAGAGTGGACAGGATGCCAGCCGCAAGCGTGCTGCGCGCACCGTACAGCATCCTCGACAGAACGTCCCTGCCTAGCTGATCGGTGCCGAGCAGGTGGTGCGGTGCGCCCGGTGGGGCGAGCACGACCGCGAAGTTCGTCGCGCTCGGGTCATAGGGCGCTGTGAGCGGGCCGAAGACCGCGACGAGCACGACGATGAGCGAGCCCGCGGCGCCGACGATCGCAAGCGCGGTGAACCGCGGGCGGACCCTGGCGGTGCGGACGATCCGTGCCGCGACCCGTCCGCTGACAGGGTCCGGAACGGCCGGCCCGGCGATCCCCGCGGTCATGTGGTTCCCCTGGTGGCGGTGACCCGCAGTCGTGGATTGATGAGCGTGTAACACACATCGGTGAGCAGGTTCACGATGATGTACCCGGCGGCGGTCAGCAGCACTGCCCCTTGCAGTGTCGGGTAGTCCCGCTGGTAGACCGAGTCGAGCGTCAGCTGCCCGATGCCAGGAATGTTGAAGACCTCCTCGACGGTGACGATGCCGGCGATCAGCCCGCCCAACTGGAGGCCCACCACGGTCACCACGATCATGAGGCTGTTGCGCAGCGCGTGCACCCAGATCACCTGCCATTCGCGCATGCCTTTGGCGCGAGCGGTGCGCACGTAGTCGGCGCCGAGCGCCTCGATCATCGCTGCCCGCGTCTGCCGCATGATCACCGCGGCGAGCCCGGTGCCGAGCACGATCGCGGGCATGGCCATGTGCTCCAGGTTCCCGCCGAGCCCGTTCGCCAGCGGCACGAAGCCACCGGACGGCAGCACGTGCAGGTGCACCGCGAATATCAGGATCGCCAGGATGCCGAACCAGAAGTGCGGCAGCGAGAGCCCGCCGAGCGCGACCGCACTCGCGACCCAGTCGATGACCCGGCCGGGTCGCACTGCGGCGGCGACCCCGGCGGGCACGCCGATCGCGATCGCGAACAGGAGCGAGAGCACCGCGAGCTCGAGCGTGATCGGCAGCCGCTGCTCCAGCTGGGTGGATACCGGGATGTCGGTGATCGGCGAGGTGCCGAGCTGCCCGCTCAGCACCTGGCCGAGCCAACGTCCGTACTGCACGGGCAAGGGCTGGTCGAAGCCGTACGCGTGCATGGTGGCGGCCAGCGCCGCCGGATCGGTGGAGTCAGCCGACAGCGCCGTCGTCGGCCCACCGGGAAGAGCATGCACGGCAGCGAATACCACGACCGTTGCCAGCAGCAGGGTGACGAGCGCGATGACGGCGCGCCGTGCGATGACCCAGGACAATCAGCCCACCCGGGCGTACTCGAGCCGGATCAGACTGTCGGGCAGGTACTGCACGCCCGTGACATTCTTGCTCAGCCCGAGGAAGACCTTGGGGTACCACAGGTAGATGATGTTGAGTTCGGTGTGCATTAGCTGGACGGCCTGTGTGTAGAGCGCCTGCCGCTGCGTGGTGGACGTGGAGGCGCGGGCCTCGAGGAGCACGTTGTCCAGCGCCGGGTAGTCCGCGCCCGTGTAGTTGAGCCCGGCGCCTGGGTACCAGTCACTGAAGATGTTCTGGTCCGGGTCGACCCGTCCCGACCAGCCGATTACGTACAACTCAAACTGGCCGGCCGCCGCCCTGGTGAGCGTGGTGGTGAACTCGAGCGGCTGCAGGCTCACGGCGAAGCCGGCCTGCGCTGCCATTGACTGGATGATCGAGCCGATCTGGAGGTTAAGCGGGTTGTTCGGCACCATGAGCGAGACATGGATCGGCGTCTTGAGCCCGGTGGCTGCGATGAGGTTCTTCGCCTCGGTGATGTTCTGCGCGGGGCAGGGCACGTTCACCGCCCATGGGCTGTTCGGGGGGATCGGCGTGCAGCCGGGCGTGTAGAGCCCTTCAAAGGCCACCTGGTTCAGCTGCGCGCGGTTCAGCGACAGTTCCAACGCCTCGCGCAGCGTGGGGTGGGTAGCGAACGGGTTGTTCGCAGTCCCGTAAGGCTTGAGCGACCCGTTCACGTTGCCGGTGTTGATGTCAAGGCCGCTGTAGCCGAGCGAGTTCTGGCTCTCAACGGTGGTGTTCGCGTTGTTCTTGAGCGCCTGCACGTTCTGCGGGGTAACCTCGTCGGCGACCTGGATCTGCCCGGACTCTAGGTCCGCCGCCATCGTGCTCGGGTCCGTGATGGCCTCGAACGTGATCTGGGACAGGTGCACGTGGGCCTTGCCGTAGTAGTACGGCGACTTCTTCAGGATGATCGTGTCCAGGCTGGGCCTGGAGGAGAATTCATAGGGCCCGACGCACACCGGGTCCTGCGCGAAGTTGCTGCCGAGCTTCTTCAGCTGCGTAGGCGCGAGGATCATGCCCGACCGGTCGGCGAGGACCGACGTCAGCGGGGCGAACGGCGTGGACAGGTGCAGCACAACCGTGTCCGGGCCGCTCACGCTGACGCTGGTCAGGCCCTTGAGCTCGGCGGCGCGGACGGACTGGGGGTCGGTGAGGTAGTGCTCGAGCGTGGTCTGCACCGCTGCGGAGTTGAACGGCGTCCCGTCATTGAACTTCAAGCCGGGCTTGAGCTGAATGGTGTAGGTGCGGCCGCCGTCAGTGATGACCGGGAGCGATGCCGCGAGCTGGGGCACGATGTTCAGCTGCGCGTTGATGTCATACAGCTTCTGGCACATGTTCGCGAACACCGTGCGCCCGACGAAGGTGGAGGCGGTCGTTGGGTCGAGCGCGTCCGGGGCCGAGGCGAGCCCGACGGTGATGCTGCCCGACCCACCCGTGCCGCTAGTTCCAGTACTGCTGTTGCTGGTGCCGCCACCGGCGGTGGTGGTCGGCGAGGTACAGGCGGCGAGCCCGCCTACTAGTGTTGCCGCCGTTGTTGCGGCAACCAAGTGATAGCGCAATCTCCGATTGGCTCGGAAGTTCAGGCAGTTGGACACCATACTAATATGATTTGGTCGCGCTGAAAATGATAGACAGGTGAATTGTAAATCCTGGTGCTTCAGTCACGCAGATTGACAGCAGAAACCTGTCACACACGCATCAGCCCCAGCCGAGGCCGCACGGGGGCGACACCAGGGTTAGGTATCCGGGTGTTATCGCTTCGGTGCTCTGCGTGTCTTCGTGTCTGCTTCTTGCCTGCGGGCGGATATGACTGAGGCGTTAGCAGCCCATTTCTCCCGTAGGTTCCATACTGCGTCATCGCCCTTGAGCTGTGGGTTTCGGCTGGGCGACGGTGGTCGCGCGGCGGAGCAGCGGGGTGTCCACGTGGACGAAGTCGACCCAGATGATGGCGCGGGGCGGGGGGAGGAACTACTTCCAAATCGGGCCGGTACCCGCCAGGTCCCGCCTTGCGGCCGAACTGCCATCGGTAGCGCTCGGGCGTCACGAACTC
>JAICSB010000100.1 GCA_025937115.1 Pseudonocardiaceae bacterium
CTCCGGCCTGGTCGCACAACAGAACGCCAACGAGCCGGGGGGGGACCGGTGGACCCGGCAACTGGACCGGGCGATCGACATGTACCTCGCCGAGGTGGCTCCACGCCGCCTCACTCACTGATCCTGCACATACTCCTGGAGCCCCGCGATGACTGCCCCCGTTCATCGACTGGGACGTGACCGCCCTGCTCGCCCACCTCCTCGGCATGATGAAGCTCGACGCTGATCCCGCCAAGCTGGCTCGGCAATTCTCGGCTGCCAACCAGCGGGCTGCGACCACCGGCGAGATGCGGATCGACGCCCTGACTGCTCTACAGGTCGCCGGCCACCTCGCCATTCGGAGCCGAATCGCGGTTATCCGACGCGCCAAGACCGCGATTCGGCTCCGAATCGCGCTTCGAGGTCGCGCGAGAGGCTAGGCGCCGCCGGCGGTGAGGAGCATGTCGGTGGCGAAGCCGGCTACCAGGCCGACCCAGACACCCCAGTAGAGCAGGGATCGGTGGCCGCCTCGCAGGGCGATGGCGACGAGCTGGATGATCACGTAAAGGATGGAGCCGGCGGCCAGGGTGAGGAAAACCAGGCTCATCGGGTCGCTGGTGAACTGGTGGCCGATCACGGTTCCCAGCACGGTGGGCCCACCACCGATCGCACCCAGGAGGAGCAGAAACCCCCAACTAGGTTGCTCTTGCTCGGTCGCCAGCGGAGCGACGATGCCGAATCCTTCGGTCGCGTTGTGCAAGGCGAAGCCGGTCACCAGCAGGGTGGCCAGCGCGATCTTGCCCTGCGCCGCGCTGCCACCGATCGCGAGACCCTCACCGAAGTTGTGCAGACCGATTCCTACCGCTATCAGGAACGCCAACCGGCGCGCTGCCGTCCAGGTGTCACCCCTGCGCAGGGTTAGCTCGTCGGCGGCCATCGTGCCCGGGCCCAGCAGCGGGGTGGGTCCCTCGCCGGCGAGCCAGCGCTCGTACCCGGCCAGGCTTAACAGCCCCACTCCCAACCCGGCGAAAAGCAAAGCGCCGAACCCGATCACCGGCGCCACGCTGCCTGAACCGTCGTGCACCTTGTCCAGCGTGGCACCGATCAGCTCCCACGCCTGGTTCAGCAAGTCCCACATTATGAAGATCAAAACGCCGATCGCGAAGGCGTTGAGAAACACTCGCACGGCGGGCGCGGTCCGGCTGTGACGGGCGCTACGCAGCCGGCCAAGCGGTAACCCAAGCACGATCGTGACCCCTGCGATCAACCCGAGGATCAGCGTCTGGACTGCATCCACCGGCGATCAACCCACACTTCTATCGAACCGCATTCGACTCCCTCGCCTCGTCGCCCAACAGCTTTGCCTCAATGAATGAGATCTGTCAAGAACACTGATCGAACGTTGACAAACAGAAGCTTTCAGACGGTGATTGTGTGCGCACCCACGGTGACCCGCGAACGGTCACACAGGACCCGTAAGCAGCATTTCTGAATATCGCTTTTGTTAGGCAGTCCTACACTAACGACGGTTAGGACGCCCTCACCGACAAACCATTGGCGCGGCGATCTTACACGCTAGGAGGGCCGGTGACCTCATCACCGGCAGCCGTGCTGTCGACATAGCCGGCGCGGCCATTGCACTATCCGGCCTTAGTGCCATTTGTCGTAATTCTCTGTACGCCCGCGGACTCATGGCGCTTATGTTCAGCAGGCAGAGTGCCTTACCCCATGCGCTGAGGAGGTGCACACTGGGGATATGGCGTGTCTCCGACGCAGGCGGTACGACGGCTACGGCTATCCGTACCGGCCTCGGCCAGTCGGCGGGTCATGTCTTCGAGACGCGTGCCTGCTCGACGCCGGATGCTGTCTTGGGGAGAGCCTCAGCGGCAACTGCCTTGTGGTGGCGATGCTGGCGTTGCCCCAACTGACCGTAGCCTTGATCGACGAAGCCCGGACGCTGCGGCGCACACCTGCCGCGGCGGGATCACCACTCACGTCACTACTGGTCGCCGGTGTCCGAACGTATCAACGCGAGATCAGCCCGCGACGGCCGCCGTGTTGCCACTTCACCCCCACATGTTCGGAGTATGCGGCACAAGCGCTGCGGACCCACGGCGCTCGACGGGGGAGTTGGCTCACCATCAAACGGCTCGGTCGCTGCCGGCCCAGCAGGCCCACAGCCGACGATCCAGTGCTTGGGCCCAGATTCTCCGTATAACAGCCACTTGACGGGTGCTCAGCTGGCTACCTACTGTGATGGGTCTGCGTGTACGCGGCCGTACGTCACCGTTTGATGCGCTAAAAACGATCTTTCGCGTGATCGAAACGTAACGATGCGTGCCGCTTCAGGGAGGAGCTGGTGAGCTACAGCCTGGGGATCGACCTCGGCAGCACCTTCGTCGCGGCTGCCCGCGCGACGGCGGCCACCGTGGAAGCGGTCCCCCTCGGTGATCGTTCGGTGGTGACCCCAGCGGCTGTCTACCTTCAGGGTGACGGCACGTTGACTATCGGGGATGCCGCCAGCAGGGGCGCGGTGAGCAGCCCGGATCGAATCTGCCGCGAGTTCACCCGTCGGCTGGGTGACCCGACGCCGGTGGTACTCGGTGGTGAGTCGTACGAGGTCACAGCGCTGGTTGGCGTGCTACTGCGAGACGTGGTAGATCGGGTCACCAAGATCGAAGGCGAACCACCCGACCGGGTCGTGTTGACTCACCCGACTAGTTGGGGCGCATTCCGCCGTGCGCTGTTCGAGGAGGCTACCCAGCAAGCGGAGCTGACCAATTCGCTCCTGATGACCGAGGCCGAAGCCGCAGCTGCGCACTACACCGCGACCCGACCGCTGAACGACGGCGAGACAATCGCGGTTTACGACCTGGGCGGTGGCACCTTCGACGCCACGGTGCTGCGCATGCAGTCCGGTAACCTCGAGATCATCGGCAAGCCCGAGCGCCTCGAAGCGCTTGGCGGCGGTGACTTCGACGAAGCAATCCTGTCCCACGTCAACGACACCGCCGACGGAGCGCTGGCCAAGCTGGACATGCGGCGGCCGCAGACCTTCGTCGCGCTCGCCAGGGTGCGACAGGAATGCATCGCGGCCAAAGAGGCACTCTCGGCTGACACCAAGGCGACTTTCCCGGTATTCCTGCCCAGCCGAAGTTTTGACGTGCATCTCACCCGGTCGGACTTCGAGGACATGGTGCGAGCCCCGATCGAGTCGACCATTCACACGCTGTCCCGAGCCCTGCAGTCGGCTAAGGCCGAGCCGGCAGAGCTCAGTGCAGTCCTGCTCGTGGGCGGATCGTCCCGCATCCCCATGATCGCCCGGATGATGTCCGCTGAGCTGGGCTGTCCCACCGTCGTCGACACTCATCCGCAGCAGGTCGTTGCGCTCGGCGCCGCGGCACATGCCGCGCATGCGCCCCAGCCGCGCTACACCGTCCCGCACCGCAGCCGGCAGCGCGAACAGCGACTGGTCAGCCGTGGCAGCACGGCCGCGCCGCCGACCACAAACGGATTTGTGGGTACCCGTCCGGAGAAGCAGGAAAAGCCAGAGGAGCAGCCGCTCATACCGGCGCAGCTCATACCGGCGCAGCGCCCAGCCGAAGTGCTGCCGACCACAGCGATCCCCACACCACGAACACCACCGCATCAAGCGACAGCCACCGCACGTCACGTGCGGCCGAAGCCAGCACCACCACCGACCAAGCCGTCACCTGACCGTAAGCGCCTACCGAGGATACTGCTCGCCGCCGGCGCAGCGGTCGCGGTGGCTGCAGTGATCGCGCTGGCCACCTTCGGTCGCGGCAACGGCACCCAGGCCCCTACCCCACCCATCGCAAAGCCCGCGCCCAAGCCGGCGCCGACCGCGGTGGCAAGCGTCGGGCCGAAGGTCGCGGTACCCGTGGCCAGCGCCAACATCGCGGTAGGGCAGACGCCCAGCTTCGTCGCCGTCGCCCCCGACGGCCGGCACGCCTATGTCGCTAACGGCGACGCCCAGGTCATCACCGTGGTGGACACCGCGGTCAATCGGGTGACCGCGACCATCCCGATCGCAGCCGGCCCGCCCCAGTTCCTCACCTTCGCGCCAAATGGTCGCACGCTGTACGTCACCATATTCAATGATCAGAAGACCAAGCATGCAATCGACATGATCGACACCGTGTCGAATACCGAGATCGCAATGATTCCGCAGCCCGCGAAGCCGTTCGACCCGGCGATCAGCCCGGACGGTACGCTGCTTTATGTCCCCAACCACGATGTCGCGTCCGTGTCAGTGATCGCCACCGACACCAAAACGGTCATCGGACAGATCAACGTCGCGCCGAACCCGCATTCGATCGCGTTCTCCCGCGACGGCAGTCGTGCTTACACGGCGAACCACGAAGCCGGCGTGGTTTCGGTGATTGACACCGCCACCCGCGGCGTTGTCGCGACCATCCCGGTCGGATCCGGTCCACATAGCATCGCCGTACATCCGAATCGGCCGCTGGTGGCCAACGTGAATTACGAGTCGAACACCGTTTCGGTGATCGACACCAACACTCTGAAGGTCGTTGCCACCATCCCGGTCGGCCAGCAGCCAGAAGACATCGTCTGGTCTCCCGACGGACGGTTCGCCTACGTCGTCAACAATGGCAGCAACACTGTCTCGGTGATCGACGCCACGACCGACAAGGTCACCGCGACTATCCCCACCGGGCCTGGCCCGAGCAGCATCGCGCTGCTACCCGACGGCCATCAGGCCTACGTGAGCAACGCCGACAACGGGACTTTGACCGTGCTCCAACTCGCCCGCTGATCATTATCCTGATCGGTCAGGGCACAATGATCGTGCCCACGGTGAGCTGCGAGCCGAGCGGCGTACCCGCGCAACCGGTGGCCTCGATCGGCACGAACAGCGCCGCCGTCTCGCCCGGGGGGTAGATGCGCAAGCCCCGCACGGGCGTCGGACGGCACACCGCCCTGTCGTAGTTTGCGACGTTCACCAGTTGCAGCTGCGCCGATGCCGTCGCGCCCGGTGCGATACGCACGGACCCACCAGCGTCACCGACCCGCTCCGCAGCCGGTCCGACCTGCTGGCCTACGTCGCCGGCGACGTAGGAGACACCGGGGAAGCCCTGCATCGCGCAGGCCTGGCTGCCGGTATTGGTGAAAATCAGCACGCGATACACCGAGCCGGCGGCGCCCTCAGGGGGGCCAAGGGACGGGGTGAGCTGCGCCGAGCGGCACCTCGGTGCAGCGACCGAACCCGCCGGAGCCCCAGGTGTCGACGGTGGTCCCGTCGACGGGATCGCCGGCACGCTGGCCGTGGTCGGCGCGCCGGCGGTCGTCTCCGGCGTGCTCGCCGGGCCAGCTGGTGGCGAGCTCGAGCAGGCCGCCAGCGCCAGTGCGAGCACGCTCAGTGCGGCGATGCGATGTCCTGACCTCATGAACCACCGATCCACGCGTGACCCGTACCTTCGTGGGCAGCTTAACTTGATCACGACGGGTAGTCCGCTATCACCGGTCAGTCAGCCGGCCACTTTGATCGTCAAAAGTGAGCTGTGGCAGTGCAGGCTCGCACAGTCTCCACTCACTTTCGACGATCTCTGCCGTCCGTTGCCGCGGGTCGGTACTGTGTGGTCGGCTTGGCGGTGGTGTCGCCGCCGAAGGGTCACGGATCAGCTGGTGCGAGGCCCTCGCAGCTCCGGTCGTCGGGCGACAGGCGTGCGATCCTCACGAATACCGGCCGTCTGCAATGCGCCGCGCGCCGCATGGATCGCGCTATTGATGGAGACCTCGCCCAGCAGCCCGGGTGCGGCGACCATGTCCCCGGCAAGGAATATCCCGTCACCGCGGTTGATCGCCGGGCGATCGCGCCAGGTTCGGCCGGGAAGATCCAGCGCACCGGTGCGTCCGGCGGCGACCGCGTCGCGGCGCCAGGTGCAGCGCCCGCGCCAGTCAGATATCCCGAGATCGACCAGGCGTTCCAGCCGCTGCAGGCCGTCGGTCTTCGACTCTCCTGAGCGCAGCGGCATCTGCGCTTGCACCAGGGAGTGCCCGGCTGGCGCCAGGGAGGGGTCCGGCGAGCTGTAGCGCTCGAGGAACCCGGCCTCGTCGAGGTCGACGACCGCGAATGCGTCGCCCCGGCGGGCGGTCACACCGACGTCGAGCAGGACACTTCGGCCGCTGTCCCAGTGCAGCGTGGGGTCGGCGAGCAGGTGCTGTGCGGCGGCGAGTTCGGTGGCCACGATCACCGGCGGGTCGGGTAGCCGGTCAACCCGCGCGCCGGTCTCGATGATCACCCCGAGGTCGCGGGCGCGAGCGGTCAGGCGGGTGATCACCGAGGTCCAACCACCGATGACGTAGCGCACCGACGGTGGACGCGGAGCGGTCACCCGCAGCAGCCGCTCCCACACGAACGCCGCGGACAACCGCCCGGGATCCGCGTCATACGTCACGACCCCGAGGACGTTGGCCGCTGCGCGGGACGCGGCTGGGCCGTAAAGCCCCTCGGCCCAGCTGGAGCAATCTTGATCGACCGGCGCGGTTCGGCGCCGGTCGGTGACCATGCGGACCAGGCCGGCGGGCGGCGCCACCCGGAGAGCGCCTTCGCGGCGTAGCCGCACACCTTTTATCTCGCGCCAGGACAGCCGGGCCGCCGGGCCGATCAGCCCGCGCTCGGTCAGCCACCGCCAGTGCGGCCCGTCGGAGTAGAAGACGTGGGTTCCCTCATGCGCAATGTAGGGCGCCGCGGTGGTGCGGCCGCGCCCGCCGAGGCTGTGGTGCTGCAGATTCGCCGTAGCCGGGTCGGCCGCGATAGCGATGAGGAACCGGGCCACCTTGGAGGCGCCGTCGATGATCCGCAGCGGGGCCTTAGCCCGTCCGCCGCCATCGCCAACCACCGTCACGTCCAGGGCGAGCAACTCGAGCAGGGAGTGGACGTTGCCGCTGGCGCAGGCGGCGAGGAAATGCTCGGTGACACGTCGACGCGTCACGTACGTCGAATCGGGGACGGTTGGCGGCCACATGCTGCTCGCGACGCCAACTGCCGCACCGCGGGCTCGCTCCGGCCGGTGATCTCGGCGATGTCGGAGTACGAGAACGAGAACACCTCCCGCAACACGAACACCCCCCGTTCCAGCGGTGACAGCGTCTCCAGCACCACCAGCATTGCCATGGACACCGAGTTGGCCAATGCCACGTCGTCGGCGACATCGTCGGTGGTGAGCATCGGCTCGGGCAGCCAGGGGCCGATGTAGTCCTCGCGACGGGCCTGCACCCGACGCAGCCGGTCGATCGCCAACCGCGTGGTCACCCACACCAAGTACGCCCGGGGATTGTGCACGTCGGTGTGCCGCACACTGCTCCAGCGCAGCCAGGCCTCCTGCACCACATCCTCCGCGTCAGATACCCGGCCCAGCACCCGGTAGGCCACCGCCATCAGCAACCGTTTCAGTGCGCAACCGCGGTGGGTGACCGAGGACCGGTACCACCGCCTTCTCGGTGATCTGTTGTGGGAGCGCGCCGACACTGTGATTTGGCTGGATCTACCGCGCCGTACCGTGATGTGGCGCGTTGTGCGCCGGTCGATCCTCCGAGCCCTCACGCGGGCCAAGCTGTGGAACGGCAACCGGGAGAACTGGCGGGATTGGGTCCAGCCGGATCATCCCATCCGGCAGACGTGGTCGCATTTCTACCGCCGCAGGACGCAGACCGCTGAGCGTGCCGCGCACCAATCGAACGTGATCGTGATCCGGCTGCGAACAGCGCGAGAGGCTCATCGGTGGCGGTGACGGCACCGGGGCCGCGTGTGATCACGCTTTGTGTGCCCCAAACGACAAATCATGTCGCCTAAGGCACACAAAGCGTGATCACACCCGGCACACGCCGCCTTTCCAGATCCGGGCCGCGGCCGCGTTGCCGTGTCGCTGGTTCAATGCTGATGTGCACGAGACGCCGGCTGATCTGATCGCCCTGCAAGACGTGCTCGACCGCAGCTACGCGGCTGCCGGGCGGCACCTTCGCAGGATCATCACTCCGGAGCGGCGGCTGACTGCCGAGCAAATCGCCGACCGGCTGACCGGGATGCGCCTGCTGGCCCTGGCGACCGTCACCGCCGATGGGCGACCGATCGTCGGCCCGGTTGACGGCATCTTCTTTCGCGGCGCTTTCCACTTCGGCTCGGCACCGGATTCGGTGCGCTTTCGCCACATCAGGAATCGACCGCCGGTCAGCGCCACCCACTTGCCTGGGGAGGAGCTCGCAGTCACCGTCCATGGTCGCGCCGTTCCCGTCGACATCCACAGCGACGCAGGAGCGGAGTTCCGGCAGACCCTGCTCGATGTCTACGTTCCACGCTATGGACCACAGTGGGAGAAGTTCCTCGACTCCGGCCCGGTCTATGCGCGCATCGAGGCCGACCGGATGTTCACGTACCACGAGAGCCCAGGACGTCCCGCATAACGCGTACGGTGCGGTGATGAGCATCGAGGTAACGCTGCAGCAGCTGGCGCAAACCCTGACCCGGTACCGCTTCGCGTACCTGGTGACCGTCGGGGACGATGCGCGGGCGCACGTCTTGGCCGTGACCACCACGCTGGCGAACAACACACTGCTCGTGACGGACCTGGGACGAACAACGCGCACCAACGTCGCAGCTCACCCCTCGGTCACGTTCGTGTGGCCACCCGCGGATCCGAGCGACTACTCCTTGATCGTCGACGGCGTCGGGTCGATGCGCGACGACGAGCTCGTCGTCGCGCCCACCCGCGCGGTGCTGCACCGGCCCGCGCCGCCACGACCCACCAGCACCGGTGATGGCTGCGAGTCGGACTGCGTCGAGCTGCCCGTCACCGCGGAGGCGTCGAACAGCAGCGCAGCGCGTGGATGAGCGGACTCAGCGCGGATACATCCCTCCGTCGATGCTGAACACCTGGCTGGTGACGTAGCCGTTACGCAGGATTGCCACGGCGAGGTCAGCGACCTCCTCAGGACGGCCGACCCGGCCGACGGGTGTGGTCTTGGCCAGTTGCTCTGGATCGCCGGGAAGCATCGCGGTCTCTACGAAGCCCGGCGCGACGACGTTGACGGTGACGCCGTCAGCGGCCACGCGGCCGGCCAGGAAGTGCGCGAGGCCGTGCAGCCCGGCCTTGGAAGAGGCATAGTCGGGACCGATGACGCCGCCCCTGAAGGCCGCTACCGAGGAGATGAACAGGACTCGACCGAAGCCGCGCTCGCGCATCCCCGGCAAGGTGCGGCGGGCCAGCAGGAACGGCGCCCGAAGATTGACCGCCAGCGTGTGATCGAAAACCGCGGCGTCCACGTCCTCGTAGCGGGCCTGGCGCGCGAGGCCGTGATTGGCGACGAGGATGTCAACTGGTCCGAGCGCCGCCTCGACGTCGTCGATCAACCGTCCTGGAGCATCCGGCGCTGCCATATCGGAGCCGAAGGCCCGCGCTGTGCCGCCGCCGGAGACGATCTCAGCCGCGAGCGCCTCGGCCGGCTCAGCATTGCTGCCGTAGGCGACCGCGAGCCCCGCGACCTCGCCAGCAAGCCGCCGGCAGATCGCCCTACCGATACC
>JAICSB010000717.1 GCA_025937115.1 Pseudonocardiaceae bacterium
CCGTGAGCAGAGCGGCGACCACCCGGCGCAGCGCCGCCCGTCCGGTGAGCAGCACCACGGTGCCACCCAGCTGGGCCACCGCGGCCCAGTTCACCTCGTCGACGTCGTCGTTGCCGGCGACCACGGTGAGCGTGCGGGACAGTTGGCGCACCATCACCGGGATCCCGGCCGCTGCCGGCGCCGCCACCGCGGCGGACACCCCGGGTACCACGTCGACGGCCACCCCGGCGCGGGCCAGCGCCACCGCCTCCTCGCCGCCGCGGGACACCACGAACGGGTCACCCGCCTTCAGACGCACCACGCATGCCCCGGTGCGACCGAGCGTGACGAGCAGTGCGTTGATCTCATGCTGTGGTGGGGCCGGGATGGCGCCCTGCTTGCCGACGCAGTGCCGGGTCGCAATCGGGGCCAGCGCCACGATCTCGGCCATCGAAGGGCGGTCGTAGACGACGTGCTCGGCTCGGGCTAGCAGCGCCGCACCGCGCCGGGTGATCAGCTCGGGGTCGCCGGGTCCGGCACCCACCAGATGGACGGTCACCGCGACGCACTGAGCGACCGTGCGGTCACCAGCCAGTCGCCCAACCGGCTGGTGCCTCCGTCGCCGACGATCACCACGGTATGCATCCCGGCCCGGTCTGGGTCCAGGGCGGCCAGCGTGGTGATCTCCACCTGCTCGCCGGCTCGCCCCGCGTCGGTGACCAGCCCGACCGGGGTGTCACCGGAGCGGTACTCGGCGAGGATGTCGCGGGCCAGACCGAGCTGCCAGGCCCGCCCCCTCGAGCGCGGGTTGTACAGCGCGAGGACCAGGTCAGCGGCGGCCACCGCGCGCAGCCGGGTCTCCACCGCTTCCCACGGGGCGAGCAGATCGGACAGGGTCAGGCAGGCGAAGTCGCGAGCCAGCGGAGCTCCCAGCAGCGCTCCCGCCGCGATAGCTGCTGTGACGCCGGGTACCACCCGCACCGCGGGGCGTCGCGCCGGTGGCAGCGCGGCGGCGGCGGTCAACGCCAACGAGGCCATCCCGTAGATGCCGGCGTCACCGGAGGACACCAGCGCCACCCGGGCGCCCTCGGCGGCCGCTCGAACCGCATCCTCGGCGCGCTGCTGCTCGGCGCCGATCTCGCTGGACACCAGGTTTTGGTGTGCGCCAGTGAGGTCCGGGCAGGTCGCCAGGTAACCCCGATATCCGAACACGACTTGGGCGTCCCGGACGGCGTCCTCAGCGGCGCGGGTCCGGTGCGCAGGACCGCCCGGCCCCAGCCCGACGATGTCGAGTGAACCGGTCACGGCAACCTTCGCTTGGCGGTGGGGATGGCCCGGCCGGTAGTGGTGCCCGGCAGCGAACGGCGCCGGCAGCCGTGCGAGTAGTTGGGGTCATACAGTCGGCTACGAGCGCCCGCGCCCGACAGCACCGGCCCCACCAGGACCAGCGCTGCGGTCCGGATAGCGGACGTGGTCAACGCATCGGCGAGGCCGTCCACCGTGGTCGTGATCACCGTCTCGTCCGGCCAACTGGCTTTCGCGACGACGACAGCGGGGGTCTGCGGTGGGTAGCCGGCCAGCAGCTCCTCCCGCAACGCGGCCGGCCGGGCCGCGGACAGGTAAATGGCCATCGTGGTGCCAAGGCGGGCGAAACGGGCGACACTCTCCCCGGCCGGCATCGACGCCTCGGTCCGGCCACCGCCGAGCCGGGTGAGCACGGCGCTTTGTGCCACCTCGGGCGCGGTGAGCTCCCCCCCCGCGGCCGCCGCTGCGGCGGCCAGCGAGCCCACTCCGGGCACGATCTCGAAGGCCCGGCCTTGCCGGGTGCACCAGGTGATTTGCTCGGTCAGAGCGGAATACAGCGAGACGTCTCCGGAGTGCAGCCGCACGATC
>JAICSB010000702.1 GCA_025937115.1 Pseudonocardiaceae bacterium
CCTACACCGCACCGCTGGGCCGCACCCGGGAGCTGGTGGAGATCTGCCGCCAGGTGTGGCGTCGCGAGCGGCTGGAGTATCACGGCAGGCACTACCAGATCCCGCTTCCCGCGGATCGTGGCACCGGGCTGGGCAAGCCGCTGAAGCTGATCAACCGCCCGGTGCGGGAGCGGATCCCGATCATCATCGCCGCGATCGGGCCGAAGAACGTGGCGATGGCCGCGGAGATCGCCGAGGGCTGGCAGCCGATCTTCTACCTGCCCGAGCGAGCCGTCGAAGTATGGGGCGATTCGCTGGCGGTGGGGCGGGCCAAGCGAGACCCGTCGCTGGGCGATCTTGATGTCGTGGTGACCACCCCGCTGGCCATCACCGACGACGAGAACACCGCTACCGGGGTGCTCGACGCCATCCGGCCGATACTGGCGCTCTACATCGGCGGCATGGGTGCGAAGGGCCGCAATTTCTACCATGACCTGGCCTGCCGCTATGGGTTCGAGGCGCAAGCTCAGGTGATTCAGGATTCCTATCTGGCGGGCCGGAAAGACGACGCAGCTGCTGCGGTGCCTGACGAGCTGGTTCGCCGCAGCTCGCTGATCGGTTCCGCGGGCTACGTCCGTGAGCGGCTGGAGGTGCTTCGCGCCTCAGGAGTCACGACGCTGAATGTGACCCCAATCGCCGGCTCTGCCGCCGAACGCGTCCGGCTCATCGAGCGGATCCGGGACTTCGCCGGCTATTCGTAACGTCCTGCGCTGGTCAGCCGAGCAGGACGGCCGCCAGCTCCTCTCTGGTGAATGCCACAGTGGACAGTCGTTGACGACCACTGTGGACAAGTTTCAGGTAGGCGTGGCACCGTGGGTGGATGCGCGACCTGAACGCCACGTCGGCCGCTCTGCTCGGACTGCTACACACCGGCCCGCTGACCGGTGGCCAACTCGTCGCCGCCGCTGATGAGCGATTCGGGTCGTTCTTCGGGGTCACCCGTAGCCAGGTCTACCGCGAACTGCCGGTGCTCACCGAGGCCGGCCTGCTGCGGCTCGGCAAGAGAGGAGCGCGGTCCAGCCAGCAGTACGTCCTCACCGCCGCCGGCAAGCGCGCGTTCAAGTCGTGGCTGAACTCCACCTCAGGATCGGATAATTTGCGCAGTCCGCTGATCTTGCGCCTGGTGCACGCCGGGCAGCTCACCGCCAAGCAGCGCGTCAGCCTGATCAGCAGCGCCCGGGCCGTCTACGTCGGTTATCTCGACGAAGCCAGGGCTGACGCGAGAGCTGCCACCAGCCCGTACGCCAAAGCGGTCGCGGACTTCACGGTGGCGCACCGGCGCGCAGTGCTCAAGTTACTCGACGCCATCCCCACGGACTGAGCAGCGGGGCGACTACGCTGGCTCGACGTGAACGCCGACGTCGCTGCCGACCTCAAAGAGCTAGCCGCTACCCTCGCCGGGATCGAGGCTGTGCTGGACATCGACCGGTTGCGGGCTCAGGTCGCCGAGCTGCAAGAGCAGGCCGGGCGCCCCGACCTGTGGGACGACGTTGACTATGCCCAACAGGTCAATAGCAAGCTGGCGCACTTGCAGGGCGACCTGCGGCGGGTGCTCGGGTTGCGGCAGCGGCTGGATGACGTCGAGGTGCTCTACGAGTTGGCCGAGGAAGGCGCTGACGAGGGCGCTCGCCGCGAGGCTGAGACCGAGCACCACCGGCTGCGCAAGGAGATCGCCTCGCTGGAGATCCGGACTCTGCTGGCCGGCGAGTATGACGGGCGCGACGCTCTGATAACGATCCGCTCGGAGGCCGGCGGGGTGGACGCGGCCGACTGGGCCGAGATGCTGATGCGGATGTACCTGCGGTGGGCCGAACGACACGGTTACCCCACCGAGGTCTACGACATCTCGCCGGCGGAGGAAGCGGGCATCAAGTCGGCGACGTTCGTAGTCAAGGCGCCCTTCGCCTAC
>JAICSB010000181.1 GCA_025937115.1 Pseudonocardiaceae bacterium
CAGCCCTGGTTCGACAACTCCCGACGCCTCCGCGCCCTGGTCACCGAACTCGAGGGTGTGTCCCTCCGCGCCCTCGACGACGACCCCAGGTGGGGGCACAAATGACCACTCAGATGTGCGGAAAGCGCGCTCCAGGGCTCGAATTGGGCCGCATTCCCAGGTGAACTGCAGCTCCGTCGGTGGTGGGCGCAGGTGCGCGGCCAGCAACGCGCCGACCAGCGGAGCGGCCACCAGCAGCAGCGTGGGACGAGCGAAAACCAACGCGGCCAGGCAGGCGAGCGCGGCAACACTGACCAGGCGCCGCTGCAGGTCGCTGGGTCGCCAACGCGGAGCGACGCGTTCGGTGCTCACCGCCGCGTCGGCGGGGTGGGGACTTGCGCGAGCAGTTCGGTGACCACGTCGGCGCCGGTGATCCGGCGCACCCACATCTCCGGGCGCAACACCAGCCGATGCGCCAGCGCGGGAACGGCGACGGCCTTGACATCCTCGGGCAACACGAAGTCCCGGCCGGCGAGCACCGCGTGGGCCTTGGCCAGTTGCTGCACGGCAATCGCCCCGCGCGGGCTGGCTCCCACGACAACCTTGGGGTGGTGGCGAGTCGCATCGACCAGCGCGACGATGTAGCCGACCAGATCGTCGACGACCTGGACGTGATCCAGCGACGCGCGCATGGCGAGTACATCGGCCGGCTCGCATAGCCGACGCAGCTCTGGTCGGGTGCCGTCGCTGCGGTGCTGGCGCAGCACCCTCGCTTCGTCGGCAGCACTGAGATAACCGATGCTCACCCGCTCGAGGAAGCGGTCGAGTTGTGCTTCTGGCAGGGGGTAGGTGCCCTCGTACTCGATCGGGTTGTCGGTGGCCAGCACGACGAACGGTTGCGGCAGTAGCCGGGTGACACCATCCACGCTGACCTGTCCTTCGGCCATGGCCTCCAACAACGCCGACTGGGTCTTCGGCGGCGTGCGGTTGATCTCGTCGGCCAACAACAGATGGGTGAACACCGGCCCTGGCCGGAACACCATCTCGCCGCTACGCCGGTCGTATATCGACACACCGGTGACGTCGCCGGGCAACAGGTCAGGGGTGAACTGGATGCGGGCGAAGTCCAGGCCCAAGACCTGCGTAAGGCTGCGCGCCATGAGGGTCTGACCGAGCCCCGGGAGGTCCTCGATCAGCACGTGTCCGCCGGCGAGCACACCCAGCAGGATCGACTCCAGGGCGCCGCGCTTGCCCAGCACGACCCGCTCGACCTCATCAAGCACCGCAGTCGCCAGCAGCCCGGTCTCCATCGGTGCCTTGGCCGCGGTCGTCACCGCTCCTCCAACCGATCCACGAACCGAGCGATGTCCGCTAAGGGCCGGCTATCCCCATTCATGGACGACTCGCGATCGGCCAGCACCCAGGCGTGCTCGCCGAGCAGCCGGCGAACCGCGTCCGGATCGCGATCCACGTCGATGCCGTGCCGTTGCGCCAATACCGCGGCGGCCACCCGGGTGAGCACCGGGCGGCTGGTGCGGCCCCGGCCCCACCCGAGCGCGAAATCGATCTCCCGATAAGCGTGGAACGGCTCCAGCGGCCATGGTCGCGCCGGTTGCGGCGACGCAGGGCGGGTGTCGGAGCCCAACCGGGCCCGAACCACGCCCAGAGCCACCGCACCGGCCAGCAACGCGGTCACGACGAGGCCGACCGTACCGGCGAGCAGCACCGACAGCAGCAGGAGCACGGACGCGGACAGCGCAATGGCGGCCACAGCCGTCAACCGGTTGCTCATCGGGCCTCCGCAAGCTGCCTGGAGACCTCGGCAAGCACCCGTTGCGCGGTTTCCCGGTCGGCGGCGTGCACGGGGTAGTCGCTGAAGCGGGCGCGGTGGAACACGGCGAGCAGTTCGCTCACCGCCTCAGTCCGCACCACCCCGGCGTCCGTGGCGCGGCGCAGGTGTTCGGTGGGTGTGTCCGCCCCCTTGCGGCTCACGCCGTGGTCGGCGAGCGACTGCTCCATCGCCTGGTAGCAGGCGAGGATCGCGGCCCGGTCGTTATCAGCACCGCACAAGGCGGATCGCCCGACGACCACCGCTGCGGCCAGGGCACTGGAATGGGGCGGGGGCGTCACCGGCTGCGGCGCGCGAGGCCGCCGTCGGACCAGCAGAGCAGCCACCAGGATAGCCAGCGCCGCCCCACCCAACAGGAGGAAGGCGACGACCCGCGCCCCGCCGCCCGTTGGCTGTAACGGGCCAAGCGCTGGGTGAGCCGTAATCAGCGTTGGCGGGATGTTAGCTCCCGCGAAGCTCGGCAACCGAGCACCGAATCTGGCCGCCCACCCCCCGGCCACGGCGACCGTGCCGAACACGAACAGGACCACCAGCAAGCCAACCATGCGGTCCAGCCTGGTCTGCGGCAACACCTGCTCATGCGGCTGTTCCTCATTAACGTGACGTCGGCGGCGCCACCGCAGGACACTCAGCAACGCCAGCACCACCGCCACACCGACAGCCACCAGTGCCCAGGACAGCACGTCGGCAGCACGACCACCGCCAGCGACCCGGCCGGGAACCGTCGTCGTCAACGTCGGCCGAGCCGCGCCGAACACCACGACGACCATCAGTGCGAGCACGGCCGCGGAACGCACCAGTCCGCTGGCCGGCATGCCGCGGGGCAACCCTGCGTGTCCCCAATCCCGTTCGCCACCTCGAACAGGGACCGTTGGCGGACCTTCCGCAATTGTGGCGAGCCCCTCCGCCATCAGTTGGAGAATACCGGTGATCGTCTCGTCGTGGTGGCTGCTGATCGGTATCCCGGGAGTCCGTGCCCGCTGTGCGGGCGTGATGATGGTCGGCGTGGCGGGCTGGGGTCGATGGGGCCGATGACAATGCCGACGTTGGTGCTGGTGCGGCACGGACAGAGCACGACGAACGCCGCGGGACAGTTCACCGGCTGGGCGGACGTGCCGTTGACCGGCGCAGGCGAGAACGAGGCCCGGCGGGTCGGCGATCTGCTGCGTGAGCAGGCTCCGCGGCTGCACGTGGTGCACACGTCGGTGCTGCGCCGCGCCATCCGCACCGCAGAGATCGCCTTGGACGTCGCGGGTCAATCCTGGCTGCCGGTCACCCGCTCGTGGCGGCTCAACGAGCGGCACTACGGGGCGCTCACCGGGCGGTCCAAGGCCGAGGTCCGCGCCGAGGTCGGTGACGCCCAGTTTCTCCAGTGGCGGCGGGGCTTTCGCGACCGACCGCCACCGATGGCCGCCGAGCCGGCCGAGGCGCTGCGCGGTGATCCGCGCTACGCGGCGCTGCCCGCCAGGGTGATCCCGGACTCCGAGAGCCTCGCCGATGTTCTTGCCCGGCTGCTGCCCTACTGGGTGGACGTGCTGAGCGCGGACTTGCTCGCCGGCCGGATCCCACTGGTGGTTGCCCATGGCAACTCATTACGGGCGCTGATCATGCATCTTGACTAGATGTCTGAAGACGAGGTCGTCGGCCTGAACATCCCTACTGGCATTCCGCTGTGCTACGAGCTGGATGACGCCCTGCGTCCCCAGCAGCGGGGTGGGCACTACCTCGACCCTACCGCCGCCGCCCATGCCGCGGCCGCCGTGGCTGAGGAAGGTCACTGACCAGTGCGGCCGTGATCAGGATCCGAGCCCACCGAGCAGGTAGGCTAGCAGCACGGTGACGAATACATAGAGCAGGTAGAGGTTGACGTCGCCGGATTGGATCGGCCGTACCGCGTCGGCCAACCACTCGACGGCGACCATGACCGGCCGGTACAGGTAGCGCTGGAAGATCGGGGTCACCGCGCTCTCGTAGTGCACCGGGCCCGACCGCCCGGCTGGGTCGTCGGATGCCCGCTCCAGCTGGACCGTCGGCTGGTAGAGCCGGCTGAACGTGACCCGAGTCGGCGCCGCGAAGGTCATCCCGGAGTACTGCATGCGGGGCTTGAAGGCGAGGATGCCGCCGTCCCAGACCGGCACCGTGGTGCTCACGCCGCGCGGACGACCTGCGGTGTAGATCAGCAATGGAACAGCGCAGACCGCGACCAGGAAGACGGTGAGGTAGGTCGGGGAGAAAGCGGAGAAGTCGGTATGCGCCGGGATCACCGTGAGGTCGCCGATGAGCAGCTTGGCCCGCAGGGCGGTCCCGGTCGTGGTGTGCACGGCGCGTTCCAGACCCAGCAGCACGACCGGAGCCCCTACCCCCAGCGCCACGCAGACACCGGCCAGCAGCGCGGGACCGGCGATCGGCTGACCCCGCTCGCTTGCCGCCGCGGCCTGCCGGGTCCTGGGCATCCCCAGGTACGGGATGCCGAAGGCGCGCACGAACGCGGCGACGGCCAGGCCACCGCTGAGGCCGAGGCTGGCGCCCGCCACCACGACGAGGATGCCGACCAGGTGGCTCGGGATCCGGAAGCCCTGGAACAGCCCCTGGAAGATCAGCCACTCGCTGACGAAACCGTTGAGTGGTGGTAGCGCCGCGATCCCCATGGTGCCGACCAGCGTGATCGCCGTGGAGCGCGACATCCGGTGGATCAGGCCGCCGAGCCGGTCCATGTCCCGGGTGCCGGTGGCGTGTTCCACCACCCCGGCCTGCAAGAACAGCAGCGTCTTGTAGGCGCCGTGGTTGGCGACGTGGTACAGCGCGGCGAGCAGCAGGAACGCCGCCAGCGCCGGCTGGTGGTAGGAGCCGAACGTCATGCTCGCACCGACCGCGGTCACGATTATCCCGACGTTCTCGATGGTCGAGAAGGCGAGGAAACGCTTGAGGTCTCGCTCGGTCAGCGCATAGAGGATGCCGATCACGGCCGACAGGGCGCCGAGCCCCATCGTGAGCAGGCCCCACCAGACCGGCCCGGTACCGAGCAGATCGAAGGCGAACAGCACGATCCCGTAGACGCCGAGTTTGACGATCAGCCCGGACAGAAACGCCGACCCGTCGGCGGGCGCGATCGGGTGTGCTTCGGGTAGCCAGACGTGCAGGGGTACCAGACCGGCCTTGAAACCGAAGCCCACCAGCGCGAGCAGGTAGGCCGCGGTGCGCCAGCCGATCGGCACCGCCGAAGCGCGCGCGGCGATTGTGACGAAGTCCCCGGACCCGGTCCGGGAAGCCATGATCACGAAGGCGGCCACGATGAGCACGAACCCGACCTCGGACAGCGCCAGGAACCAGAACCCGCCGGCGGCCACCCCGTCGCGCCGGTGGTAGCGCAGGATCAACAGATAACACAGCAGCGCCATGCTCTCCCAGGCCACCAGGAACGTGGTGATGTTCCCCGCCACCAGCAGCCCGAGCGAGGCCACCATCGCCAGGTTGTAGCACAGCAGGTAAGGCACCGAGCCGGCGCTGGGCTTGTGGTATCGCGGTGCGTAACCGCCGATGGCCAGAGCCACCAGACCCAGCAGCGCGACGAACACCCCAGCCAGCGGGGTGGCCCGCAGGCTCAGCGTGCCCACCACCTGCTGGCCGCCGAGCGTGGCATGCAGCGGCTCGGTGCCCAGCAGCAGACCGATCCCCCCGGCCAGGGCAAGCAAGCCGCCGGCCCCGGACACCGCCGACGCGCCGACCAGCCCAGCGCGCCACCTGGCACCCAGCGCCAGCACTGCCGCGAGCACCCACAGCACGGCGGCGCCGATCAGTAATGCGGCGTTCATCACGGTGCCTCCGCGATGAACGTCAGCACTGAGGCTTTCTCCGCCAGCCGTCCGACCGCCACCAGCAGGCCGTGCAGCAGCGCGAGCGGACTCGGTGGGCAACCTGGGATCCACACGTCGACGGGAAGCACCTCGTCGATGCTGCCGTGCACGAAGTCGTCCTCGGGGTAGACGCCACCCAGCGCGCAGGCACCGATCGCGACGACGATCTTGGGTTCAGGCATCGCCGCGAAGGTCTTGGCCACCGCCACGTCCATCGCCCGTACGGCCGGTCCGGTCACCATCAGCAGGTCGGCGTGCCGGGGCGCCGGGGTGAAGAACAGCCCAACCCGATGCAGGTCATAGTGCGGCGCGGTGAGCAGGCGGATCTCCGACTCGCAAGCCGCGCACGACCCGGTATCCAGGGTGCGCACATGCAGGCTCCGGCCGAACTGCGCAGCGATCCGGACCCGCAGCTGCTCCGCGACCTGCTGTTCATCGCTCACCAGGGCCACCCCCGATCGGGATCTGCTTCACCAACTGGTCGCGGGCCGTGGCGGTGAGCTCGAACTCACCGCTGGGCAGCGCCGCGTCTCCCGCCGCGGCCAGGCAGCGACCACAGGCGGTGCAAGCGCCCACGTCGTAGGTCAACGTGGTCCCGGTCCTGGCCAGCGCGCGGCTAGGGCACAGGTCGACCAGCCGGTCCGCCAGCGCTTCGGTGAGCAGGGCCGGTCGAAACGATGGTGGAGTCGGCAGCGCGCTGGCCGACGGGTCCGGACGCGCCGGGTAGCGGGTGGTGACCACCCCCCGTCGCAGGCCGCGCAGGAACCATAGGGCCATTAGCGCGGATTTCCGCGCAGGTCAGTCGACGCAACCTTGCTGGTCGGATGGCTAGCCCGGACGCGGGGCCTGGACGGCGTTGACCTGGGGGGACATTCGTGACGCTCGCCGCCGCTTGCCGACCGATCTTGCGCTAG
>JAICSB010000537.1 GCA_025937115.1 Pseudonocardiaceae bacterium
CCGGTTGGGGTGGAAGGTGGAGCTGTTCGCCGCGATCCGTCGGGATGCGCGGGTGGAGGGCCTGTCGGTTCGGGCTTTGGCGGTCAGGTATCGGGTGCACCGGCGCACGGTGCGGCAGGCGCTGGCGAGCGCGGTGCCGCCGGCGCGGAAGCCGCCGCGGCGGTCGTCGCCGGTGTTGGACACGGTGCGGGACCTGATCGATGCGATGTTGCGGGCCGATCTTGTCGCGCCGGTCAAGCAGCGGCACACCTGCCGGCGGATCTTCGAGCGTCTGGTGGATGAGCACGATGCGCGGATCTCGTACTCGTCGGTGGTCAACTATGTGGGGCACCGCCGGCCGCAGATCCTGGCGGAGGCACGGGACCGGGCCGGGGTGCTGGACGGGTTTGTGCCGCAGACCCATGAGCCGGGCCGCGACGCCGAGGTCGACTTCGGTGAGGCGTGGGTGCGGCTGGACGGGGTGCTGACCAAGTGTCACCTGTTCACGTTGCGGCTGTCGTTCTCGGGTAGGGCGGTGCACCGCTGTTACCCGTCGCAGGGGCAGGAGGCGTTCTTCGAGGGCCACGTCGCCGCGTTCGCCGCGTTGGGTGGTGTCCCTTCCGGTCAGATTCGGTACGACAACCTGAAGCCGGCGGTGCACCGGGTGTGCTTCGGCCGCAACCGCATCGAGTCTGGGCGTTGGATCGCGTTCCGGTCGCACTACCAGTTCGACGCGTTCTACTGCCAGCCGGGCAAGGAAGGCGCGCACGAGAAGGGCGGTGTGGAAGGCGAGGTCGGTCGGTTCCGCCGCCGCTGGTTCGTCCCGGTCCCGGAGGTGTCGAGCCTGGCCGAGCTCAACGAGCGGTTGGCCGCCGCGGACGAGGCTGAGGACGCCCGGCACGTCGACGGGCGCGCGGCCAGCATCGGCGCGGACTTCGCAGTGGAGGCGTCGGTGCTGGGGCCGTTGCCGGCCGACGGGTTCGACTGCGCCCTGTCGCTGTCGCCCCGCGTGGACCGCTACGCGCGGATCCCGGTGCGGCAGTGCTGCTACTCGGTGCCGGCCCGGCTGATCGGCCGACATGTGCGGGTGCGGCTGTCCGCCTCGATGGTGGAGGTCTTCGACGGCACCCGGCTGGTGGCCACGCATGCGCGGCTGGTCACCCGCGGGGCCGAGCATCTGGTGCTGGACCACTATCTGGAGGTCCTGGCCGGCAAGCCGGGCGCGTTACCCGGCTCCACTGCGCTGGCCCAGGCGCGTCGGGACGGGTCGTTCACCGCCGTGCACGAGGCATTCTGGGCCGCCGCCCGCGCCCGCCATGGCGACAACGCCGGCACCCGGGCACTGATCGAGGTGTTGCTGCTACACCGCAGGCTGCCCCGCGGCCAGGTCCTCGCAGGTATCACCGCTGCCCTGCAGGCCGGCTCGGTCAGCCCCGACGTGGTCGCCATCGAGGCCCGCAAAGCCGCCGCCACAAGACAGTCCACAATGGACGAGATGCCGTCCACGGACAACCGGAAGCCGGTAGCGCCACGGCGTTCCGCGGCACGGCTGGTCACCCTGCCGGCTCGACGCAACGCCCAGCTACCCGCTGATGCCCGCCCCACGCCCTCGGTGGCCGACTACGACCAACTGCTGAGCACGACCCGCACCGGCTCCAGGAGGAGAACATGAGCACCCGCACCGCCAACCGTGACCAACTGACCGAGACCGCCGCGGACGCGGCGATCGAGCAGGCATGCCGCATCCTACGGCTGCCCACCATCCGCGGCCGGTTCGACACCATCGCCGCCACCGCCGCCCGCCAGCAGGCTTCCTACAAGGCGTTCCTGGTCGAACTCCTCGCGGTCGAGTGCGAGGACCGGGAGGCCCGCCGACGCGAACGCCTGGTCCACCAAGCCGGCTTCCCCCGCACCAAGCGGATCGAGGACTTCGCCTTCGACGCCAACCCGAACGTGCCCGCCGCCCTGATCCACACCCTGGCCAAAGGGGCGTGGATCGCCGCCGGGCAGCCGCTGTGCCTGATCGGCGACTCCGGCACCGGCAAGTCCCACCTGCTGATCGGGTTAGGCACCGCCGCCGCCGAAGCGGGCTACCGGGTCCGCTACACCACCGCCGCCGCACTGGTCAACGAACTGGTCGAGGCCGCCGACGACCGGCACCTGTCCAAGACCATCGCCCGCTACGGCCGGGTCGACCTGCTCTGTCTGGACGAGCTGGGCTACCTGGAACTGGACCGCCGTGGCGCCGAACTGCTGTTCCAGGTGTTCACCGAACGGGAGGAGAAGGCATCGATCGCGATCGCCTCCAACGCCGCGTTCAGCGAGTGGGCCCGCACCTTCACCGACCCGCGGCTGTGCGCGGCGATCGTGGACCGGCTCACCTTCGACGCACACATCGTCGAGACCGGCAGCGACTCCTACCGGCTCAAGGCCACTCGACAGAAGCGGCAGAAGACCACCACACGAACCACATCGCACCACACTCCACAGTAGACACCCAGGCGCACCAACCGTTCCGGGAGTCCACCATGACCGAGCAACCCGCCCCGCTGGACCCCGCCGACATCGCCGAACTGGGCGAACTCATGCAGTTCCTCGATGCCTGGCTCGCCGGCGACCACGAGCACCTCGACCAGTCGCTGATCCGCTTCGTCGGACACCACGCCTACAACATCAACCGGCTCCGCGAGGACCTGGCCCGCTTCGCCGTCCTCCTCGGCGCCGAAGCAGACCCATCCCGCCCCGCGCAGCAACCGACCCCAGACGCGTTCACCGCCCCGTTCTGATCCCTGCAACCCCCCACCGCCAGGCAAATCACAACCGCCCGGGCTGGGGCCACTTCTAGTTGTTACACCGGGGCCAGTTCAGCTTGACACAGCCA
>JAICSB010000378.1 GCA_025937115.1 Pseudonocardiaceae bacterium
CAGTACCCCACCCGCAGGCCGGCCAGCCCGTAAGCCTTGGAGAACGTCCGCAGTACCGCGACGTTGTCTCGATGCCGGTAGAGCTCCATGCCGTCGGGCACCGCAGGATCGGTGACGAATTCGTGATAGGCCTCGTCGAGGGCGACGAGCACGCCGTCGGGCACCGCGTCGAGGAAGGCGACCAGCTCGTCGCGTCGCACAGCCGTGCCGGTCGGGTTGTTGGGATTGCACACGAAGACCAACCGGGTCACCGGGGTGATCGCGTTGAGCATTCCGGCCAAGTCGTGGCTGTGGTCGCTGCGCAGCGGCACCGTGCGTTGCCCGGCGCCGACGACCTGGGTGATGATCGGGTAGGCCTCGAATGAGCGCCACGCGAAGAGCACCTCATCGGTGGGTGTGCAGGTGGCCTGCACCAACTGCTGGCACAACGCCACCGACCCGGCTCCGACGGCGATATGCGACGGTGGCACGTCCAACCGGGCCGCCAGGCGATCCACCAGCGCGCCCGCCCCGTTGTCCGGGTAGCGGTTGACCCCTGCGGCGGCGTTTCGGATCGCCGCGACGACGCTGGGCAACGGGCCCGCGGACATCTCGTTGCTGGCCAGCTTGACCGCTCCCGGAATGCTGCGACCAGGGATGTACCCGGGCAGCGACTCCAGGTCAGCCCTGGTGCGGGCGGTCATCGAGCCTCCTGTTCGCGGCGCGCGGGCCCAGTAGCCGGGCGAACGCCTAACCTCACCCTCACGGGTGACGCGGAGGCCTATGTTGATCTCAACGCCACGGCCGGTCACGTGTGATCACCGATTATGTGCCTACAACGACAAGATCTGTCGCGCACGGCACACAAACGTGATGAGCCTTCGTCAGCCGAATAAGTGATCTTTGTGAACGACCACCGCTGACCGGGTAAGATGCGCCGTCACCCGATGTTCGCCATCGACGAGTGGGGTGCGGCCATGACGCAACGCAGCCTAGAACAGATCCCGCTCTACGACGGCACTGGGCTGCGGCTGACGGTCGCTACCCCGGAGTCCGCGGTCCGTGGAGGCATCGTCGTCTGGCCTGACGTTCGCGGTGTCACCGACGACGTCTGGCGGCTCGCCGCGGGACTTGCCGGTGAGGGCTGGTTGGCCGTGATCCCGCATCTGTTCCACCGGGACGGTGTCGACGAGCTGGCCGCCGACGGGGCTACCGCCCGGCGCCATCTCGAGCGGCTGACCGAGGAGTCCGTCCACGCCGATACCGACGCCGCTTTGGACTGGTTGGCGCGGCGCCGCGTGGCGGCCGACCAGATGGGGGTGGTGGGTTTCGGCCTGGGCGGCGCCGTGGCGCTTATCGTCGCTACCCAACGCGATCTCGGTGCGGCGGTGACCATCGGCGGGATCGGGGTGATGGAGCCAGTGGCGGCGGGTTTGCCCGCGCTGGTCGACGTTGCCGCCGAGCTGCGCTGCCCATGGCTGGGTATCTACAGTCGAGATGGTGCCGTGCCCGAGGCGGAGGTGAACAAGCTGCGGGATGCCGCCCACTCCGCGCACGTCGCCACCGACCTGGTGCACTGCTGCTTCCACACCGACCAGTCCGTCGCCCCAGAGGCCTGGGGCCGCACCCTGAACTGGTTCAGCTCCCATCTGCGCTGATGCACTCACGACCCCCCTGGTACCAACAGAAGATGAGCGAGCCCCGGATCCTGTGGCAGCCCGACCCGGCTGTCGTTGCCCGGTCCCGGATGGCGGCATTTCGTAGCTGGTTGGCGGCGCGGCAGGGCGTCGTCGTGGCTGACTACGACGCGCTGTGGCGCTGGTCGGTGGCCGACCTGGCGGGGTTTTGGGGGGCGTTCGCCGATTTCGCCGGTGTCCGGTTCCATACCGCGCCACGTCGGATGCTCACCGGCGAGTCGATGCCCGGGACGCGGTGGTGTCCGGGCGCAACGCTGAACTATGCCGAACACGCGCTGGCTCCCGGTCCCGGCAAGGGTGACGACGACCCGGCCGTGATCTTCCATCGTGAGGACGGTGTTCGGGACGAGCTGAGCTTCGGGATGCTGCGCCAGCGGGTGGCCGCGGCGCGCTCGGCGCTGGCGTCGCTGGGAGTCCGTCCGGGGGACCGGGTGGTCGCGCTGGTGCCGAACTCGCCGGACACGCTGGTGGCGTTGCTCGCCACCGCCAGCCTCGGCGCGATCTGGTCGTCGTGCTCGCCGGACTTCGGAACCCGGGCGGTCACCGACCGGTTCACCCAGCTCGCGCCCACCGTGCTGATCGCCGTCGACGGGTACCTCTACGGCGGCAAGCGGTTCGACATCCGGTCCACAGTGGACGCACTGCGCGATCAGCTGCCATCGCTGCGCGCCACGGTGCTGGTGCCCTACCTGGACTCCCACGCGACGCTGGACGCCACCGTGCGCTGGGACGATCTACTCGCCGCGCACTGTGATGCCTCGCTGGCTTTCGAGGCGGTGGATTTCGACCATCCGCTGTGGGTGCTCTACTCCTCGGGCACTACCGGACTGCCCAAGGGCATCGTGCACGGTCACGGCGGAATCATCCTGGAGCATCTCAAGGCGCTGGCGCTGCAAGCCGATCTCGGGCCGGGCCAGCGGTTCTTCTGGTTCACCACCACCGGCTGGATGATGTGGAACTACCTGATCAGCGGCCTGCAGGTGGGTTCAACGATCGTGCTCTACGACGGCAGACCCGATCCCGGCGCGCTGTGGCGGCTGGCCGCTGACGAACGGGTGAGCTATTTCGGCACGTCCGCGCCGTTCATCCAGTCCTGCCGCAAAGCCGGCTTGCGGCCCGGCGCCGAGCTGGATCTCACCGCGTTGCGCGCGGTGGGCTCGACGGGCGCGCCGCTGTCCCCGGAGGGCTTCCACTGGATCACCTCGGAGATCGGCTCGGGCGTGCAAGTCTGCTCGGTGTCCGGGGGCACTGATCTGTGCACGGCCTTCCTGTGTGCCGCACCGGACCTGCCGGTATGGGAGGGCGAGATCTCCTGCCGCGCGCTGGGGGCCGCGGTGGTCGCCCTCGACGAGGCCGGCCGGGAGCTGATCGACGACGTGGGCGAACTGGTGATCGCCAAGCCGATGCCGTCGATGCCGGTGTGCTTCTGGAACGATCCGGACGGCACCCGCCTGCGCGAGGCGTACTTCGACGTGTACCCCGGCCTGTGGCGGCACGGCGACTGGATCAAGATCACCCCACGGGGCTCGTCGGTGATCTACGGCCGGTCCGACGCCACGCTCAACCGCGGTGGCGTGCGGATGGGCACCGCGGAGTTCTACGCGGTGGTCGAGAGCGCCGACGACGTGGTCGACTCACTGGTCATCGACACCTCAGGCGCCGGCGCTGACGAAGGTGAGCTGCTGTGCTTCCTGGTGCTGGCGACCGGAGTATCGCTGGCTGACGTCGAGCCGCGGTTGCGTGCGGCGCTGCGAACTGGGCTGTCGCCCCGGCACGTGCCCAACCGGTTCATCGTGATCGACGAAGTGCCCCGCACCCTAAACGGCAAGAAGTGCGAGGTGCCGGTGAAGAAGATCCTCGCCGGTATGGACCCGGCGCGCGCGCTGAGCTCCGGTGCGTTGCGCAACCCGGACTCACTGCGTCCATTCCTGGCGCTGCGTGCCCCGTGAGGTCGTGCGACACCGCGCTGCAAGCCGCCTTTCCCTGGTTGATCGTGCCGGTGAGCTACCGCAGGCGAGCTGGCCACCCGAGCAGGTACCGTGACGTCGCCGGACAACCGGAGCGACGCACGGCGCGTCTACGAAGTCGGACCTGACATCCACTCCAGGAGCTTGGCCTCCCCATGACTGATGACGGTGACGCGCTACACCTGACCGGCGGCATCCCGCTCGGCGGCACGGTCAAGATCCGTGGCTCCAAGAACGCTGTTCCCAAGCTGATGGTCGCAGCGCTGCTGACCGACGAACCGGTGCTGATCCACAACATCTCCCAGATCGTCGACACCTGGCTGGTCAGTGACCTGCTCGAGATGCTGGGATGCAGTACCGCACAG
>JAICSB010000535.1 GCA_025937115.1 Pseudonocardiaceae bacterium
CCGAAGTGGTCGCCGGATTCGCCGGGGTGGAACTGGAGCTCGATGAGCTGATGGAACAGCGGATCGCCGTGATCCTCGCCCGGTTCCGCCGGCTGTCAGGCTTCGATCCAGCAGGGTTGCTGGCGGCGAATCGCAAGCAGGCGATGGTGCCCCGCGGCGCGCAGGCCCTTGACCCGGTGGGGACGGCACCGGGGTTGGTGGTACAGGTCGACGGCGGACCCACCGTGATCGTGTTGCCGGGACCGCCCCGTGAGCTGCAGACGATGTGGCCCGCGGCGTTGGCCACCCCGGCCGGCAAAGCCGTGTTGGCCCGCACCCAGCCCTTCGAGTCCGCGCAACTGCGGCTGTTCGGGCTGCCCGAGTCGCAGATCGCGGTGACCCTGCGCGAGGTGGGCGAGACACTGGACCTGACACCGCTGGAGATCACCACGTGTCTGCGGCGCGCGGAACTGGTGATCGACATCCGGCATCGGCCCGGTGCCGAGGCGGTCCGCGATGCGCTCGTGGAGCAGATCCGCGTCAAGCATGCCCGGTACCTGTTCTCGACTGACGGCACGTCGTTGGACCAGCAGCTCGCCGGCCTGCTGCGGGGACGGCGGATCGGGACCGCGGAATCCTGCACCGGCGGCCTGCTCGCCGCCCGGCTCACCGAGCAACCAGGATCGTCGGACTACGTCGCCGGCGGTGTGGTCGCCTACTCCAATGCCGCCAAGACCGAGCTGCTGGGCGTGGCACCGGAGCTGATCGAGCAGCACGGCGCGGTGTCACCGGAGGTCGCCCGGGCGATGGCCGACGGGGCGCGGGACCGCTTGGTTGCCGACGTCGGCGTGGGGATCACCGGGGTGGCCGGCCCCGGTGGCGGCACCGATACCAAGCCGGTCGGCTACGTGTGCGTATGCGTCACCACCCGCGACGGCACGGCGCTGGCCAGCGACCCGGTGCTGCCCGGCGACCGCGCCGAGATCCGCGATCGATCTGTGACCGTCGCGATGCACCTGGTCCGACGCGTGCTGGCTAGGCGGGACCCGGCCTGATTGTCACCGGTTGAGTGCCTGCCGGTCTGACTTGCTCTTCACCGCGGCGTAGGCGGCTGACCCGACGAACAGCACCGCACCGATAACCAGCGCCCAGATGAGGAACTTGAACACAGCGCCCAACACCATGAACCCGATCCAGATCAGCGCGATGATCCCAAGCACCTTGAGTAGGGTCTGCATGGTGGTCTCCTCATATCTGGGGCGGTCCCGAGTGGATCACATCGGGGGTCAACCCGCTCCAGACCAGTACACCTCATCCGCAGCGTAGCGGTATCAGGGTAAAACCCTGGACCGGCTGATGTTTCCGCTACGCCGCGCTCAAGATTCGGCGCTTACCCCAGGAGGGGCCGGCGCGGCCTGCGGCGCGGGGACGTGCTGGGGGGCGCGGTGGTGTTCGGGTACGTTCTCCGGTTCAGTCTCCGAGGCGCTCTTTGTGACCACGGCAGCCCACGCGGTGAGGAAAAGCAGGAATCGGGATACGAAGTAGGCAAACACCATCAGGCCGATCACAGGGCCGAACAGTCGCCCGGTGGGGCTGTTGGTGACGCTATCCAGGTAGATGGCAAATGCCTGCTTCAGCAGCTCGAAACCCACCGCCCCGAACCAGGCGGCGCGGGTCGCGCTGCGCAGCGGTACCGGCTCCCGCGGCAGCCGCGCGATCACCCAGAGGAATACCAGCCACATGCCGGCCACCGACGCCACCACGGCGAGGGCGACCAGTACCAGCCGGGCTCCGGGGATCTGCCCCAGTCCTAGCGTGTTCAGCACGACGCTCGCGAACGCGGTGCCGATACCGGTCAGTGCGAAGGACGCCATCAGCGCCAGTCCCAGACCGAGCAACGCCAGCAGATCGAACACCTTGGTGCGCAGGAAACCCGCCGCTTCAGGCGGCTGCTCGCCCGTCCATTGGGCGGTGAGCGCCTCGCGGAGGTTGCCCATCCAACCCAGCCCGGAGTACAGCGCGCCGAGCAGACCCACGAGCCCCACGCTTCTGCGGGATTTGATCGCCCCGTCGATGACCTGGTCGAGAGTTGCACCCAATCCCGCCGGCGCTGCGGAGTGGATTTGATCCTGCAACTGGTGAAGCAGCTGCGGGTCACCGGCGAGCACGAAACCCGCCGCCGCAAAGGCGATCATCAACAGCGGCACCAGCGAGAGCACACTGAAAAATGTGATTGCCGCGGCGTAATGGTCGCCGTGGTTGGCGGTGTAGGACTTGCCGGCACGTACTAAATGGTCCAACCAGGAGTAACGCAGCCGGTATCGCTGCAGCAGGGATAGCTTGGCGTCCGTCTGCTGTGGACTGGTTCCCCGCATGCACTCTTAGGCTAGTGAAGCAATGCCCGGTTAGCCTGTCGGCGGCAGAAAACCCACCCGGTTGTACACCGTGCGTAGCGTCTGGCCGGCGACGTCGCGGGCTCGCTCGGCGCCCCGGGCGAGCAGCTTGTCCAGCTCGGCGGGGTCGTCGGTGTAGCCGGCCACCGCCTGGCGCAGTGGGGTGACGAAGTCGGCGAGCGCTTGGCCGACGTCGGACTTCAGCGCCCCGTATCCCTTGCCGTCATACGCTGCGACGAGGTCGTCGATGCTGCGCCCGGACAGCGCCGAGTAGATCACCAGCAGGTTCGAGATCCCGGGTTTGGTGGCTGGGTCGTAGTAGATCTCCCGGCCGGTGTCGGTGACGGCCGAGCGAATCTTTTTAGCAGAGACTTTCGGGTCGTCGAGCAGGTCGACCACGCCGGCCGGCGAGGACGCGGACTTGCTCATCTTCGCTGTCGGTTCGGCCAGGTCGTAGATCTTCTCGGCGCCCTTGACGATGTGCGGTGCAGGCACGGTGAACGTCGG
>JAICSB010000146.1 GCA_025937115.1 Pseudonocardiaceae bacterium
ATGGATCGGCTGGCGCGGGGAGGTCTTCTCGCGCCGTGTGGATCAGCGGTGTCGTGCCCTGCTTAACCCTGGCGCTGCTTGTGACGCAGGTTCTCGCAGATCACCATGACCACGCCGTGACGGCGGATCACCTTGCACTTGTCGCAGATCCTCTTGACGCTCGGCTTTACCTTCACGTCATCTCTCAGTTATGTAGTTGGTGCGCTACTTGTAGCGGTAGACGATGCGGCCCCGGGACAGGTCATAGGGCGAAAGCTCCACGACCACCCGATCCTCGGGCAGGATGCGGATATAGTGCTGGCGCATCTTGCCGCTGATGTGCGCGAGGACCCGGTGACCGTTCTCCAACTCGACTCGAAACATCGCGTTGGGGAGTGGTTCGACCACCCGACCCTCGACCTCGATCGCCCCGTCCTTCTTGGCCATGTCCTCCGCGTTCCTGCTCACTTCGCCGTGCCGCCGGGCGGCGGCCTTGCCACGACGCAGGCGCCCGCCAGTTCCACGACGTGGGGAGGCATCACAAGAAGTGCGGGGACGCACTGCTGAGCAGGAAGCCTGCGCAGATACCTGCAGACACGCTAGAACCGGCGCGCTGCTCGCGCCGACAGCACAGTTTACGTCCAGGTCAGCAGTCGGTACAAACCGGCCCCGGATCGGTCGCAGCGGGAACGCTCGAGGCGCTGCCCCGTTCGCCTAACCGCGGACACAGAGCACGGCGCCCCGCGCGACTGCGCACCGCTAACTCAGCGCGCCGCGAAGCGCGCTGCGAGCCCTTCCAGTACGGCTCGGCTGGCGGCCGGATCCAGCGCGGCACGCTGCATGCGGGTGAACACCTCAATCTGCCAGGCGATGTCGTCGGGGTCGCGGAGAGGAGGGTGAACGAGTGGTAGAACGTCGGAGCCTGGACGTCCAGCGGCAGGACCCGCAGGTCGACGTTCGGGCGGGTGGCGGCAACTCCACAGCACGGATCTGCTCCGCCTGCACCGCCCAGTCAGCGGGACGCCACCACAGTGCCGCCTCGGTGATCATCCACTCGAACCGGTGCGCCTGGTCGTCGAGGAGCCGCTGGCGGGCCAGCCGGGCATCGGCTGCCTGCTCGGCGTCTCGCCCGGCCGGGTGCGCCCGCTGGAATAGGGCCAGCGCGGAGGGACGGGTCTGTAACAGTCCCGGGACAACCAGGTGCTGGATGCTGCGGCGCCTACTGTTCCAGTTGCCCGACCTTGGCTGTTTGGGCGCGTGGCCGGCGGCCAACTCGCGGCGCAAGCTGCGCACGACGATCCCGTCAGGGGAATTGACTGTTACCCGGGTTGAAGGCACTCTGTCAGGGTAGCCGACCTTCAGAAGGGGTGCTTCTCATGCGCCTGCTCGCCCGGGACAGCAGCTCCAATGGCCTCAATGGTTGCGACCGGCTCTGGGACGAGGACAGTGACGATGTCCTCGTCCAACTCCGCCCCGCCAGCGCCGCTGACCATGACGCGATCCTGCCCAACTACGTTCCGGACGGGGAGATCCTGGGCCGGGTGTCCAAGGCAGTGTTGCTCGAAGCGGCTCGCAACCTGGGCCCGGCATGAGCGACATCGACGTCCACGGTCTGTACCAGGGGGTTGTGCGCCGCGCGCTGCGCCTGGAAACCCGGCAGCGATACGCGGTGCCATGGGAGGACGAAGGGCTGGCGGCGTGGCGACGTGGCGAGCCGGAGCCGCGGACTCCCCAGATGGAGTCGACCTACGAGACCCTCCGCCTGGTCACCGCGACCAGCCGGCGGATCGGCCGGGTCCGGTTCGTGGAACTGCCGATGAACGAGTACACGCGGCACGAGTTCGAGGTCGCCTACCCCCGGACCGCCGAAGCCGGTGAGGAGATCCACATCCTAGACCGGGACCTGCACCCGGAGTTCGATCACGTCCGGGAGGACTTCGTGGTCTTTGACGACGTCTCTGTCATGTGGTATCGGTACACCACCGAGGACATCCTGACTGGCTATGACTACACCGAGGAGCCTGACGTGGTTCGCGAGTGTGTGGCCCTGGCTGAGGAGGTACGCGCCGCGGCGGTGCCCTATCGCGAGTTCATGGCCCGCATGAGTTGAGCGCGGCGTTCGGCAAGAGCACGGCCCGGCAGCGCAGGTTGGGCGCGCTGCTGCGTCGGCTGCGCAAGGCCGTCGGCCTGTCCGGACCTGCCCTGGCGGGTCGCCTCGGCGTATCGCAGTCTCACCTCTCGCGGGTGGAACTGGGCGAAGCGGTCGCCACCGCCGAGCTTGTCGACAAGTGGACTCGTGAGACGGGCGCGAGCCCAGCGGACCACCAAGCGGCTGCAGAGTTGGGGGAAGCGGTCTCGGCGGAGTTCGTCTCCTGGCGGGAAGCGGTCGCCAGTGGGCTGGTTAAGCTGCAGCGCGACGCCATCGACGCGGAGGCCGCCGCGGCCACGTTGATCACTTACGTTCCCGCGCTGATCCCGGGGTTGGCGCAGACCGCAGAGTACGCCACCCACCTGGTGGCCGGTGACCACCCGGACCGTGACGATGTCGCTGAGGCGGTGGCGGTGCGGATGCAGCGTCAGGTCATCCTCTACAACCGGTCCAAGGCCCTGCGGTGGGTGATCGGAGAGGCCGGACTGCGGTGGCGGGTCGGGCCACCGCAGGTCATGGTCGCCCAACTGGATCGCCTCGCGGCGCTGGCGGTCGAGCCGCATCTGGACCTACGGGTGCTCCCGTTCGAGCGCACCGCGCCGGTCTGGCACGACCACGGCTTCACGATCCTCGCCGACCGGACTGACGGCGAGCCCGACCTGGTCAATCTGGAACTGCTGACCGGCACGATCAACATCACCGATCCGAAGGAGGTCGCCCAGTACCGCGCCGCGTACGACCGTCTAGCCGATCTCGCGCTGCGCGGCGCCGACGCCGTGCCACTGATCCACCGGGCGAGGGAGGAGTTCTCACGCCGGTAGTTTTACCCAAACTCTTGCTTATACACCGGGGTAAATGAGATAGTCATTGGGTAGCCGTTCGACTCCGAAGCAGGAGAAGCAGGAGCTGACCACCATGACCATCGCGGATGTCTCACGCAACCGGCACCTGATTCGTCCACTCCGCATTGCCGCGAGCCAGTCCGAGGAGATCGCATGTCCCGCGCTGGTCGATGTGAGAGCGACGGTGTGATCCTTTGGCCGCGCGAATTCTGCAGGTACAGATGACCTGTACCGGGGATGGTCACGATCACTGGATCAGTGAGGGTCAGATGTGTGGTGCGCGGTCGTTGGGTCGATATCGGGCGCTCTGTGGGCGGCTGGTGATGCCAGCGTCGTTGGTCGCGCCACCCGGCAGACCCTGCCCGGCCTGTGCAGCGGTCCTCAATGACAGTCGACGGCGACACCAACGTGCAAGCCGCAGTGCACTGACTCGTCTGGCGCGAGGGTTTTTCCGGTCGCGGGCCCCTTCTGCCAGTCAGAGCGGTTCGCACCCTCATCCCTAACGAAACGACGAGGAGCGCACAGGATGATCACAGCTCTGGTGGACGACCCGATGGCTTCAGTTAGTGAGCAGTTTGCGCTGGGCCGACCCCGGCATGCCCCGCCGTGCCATGACTTGCCGTCCGCGGCGGGAGTCCGGCCCTGGGGGCTGCGGGGAATGCGGCGCGGCACGGTCGCCGGACGCGCCGTGCCGGAGTTCGTGTACAGCCACGAGCAGCAGCTCGCCGTTGATGGGGAAGGCCGCCCACTGATCGTCACGGGGATGGCGGAGCCGAGTGCCGATTCGGTCACCGATGGGGATGGCGACGAAGGCCGCTCGGAAGACTGGACATATGACTTCGTGCCCGATAACCCCTACTCAACATGACGGTACTGATCCTGGCCGCCGAGTTTGACGTCACCGCCGACCAGATGGTGCTCGCTCTGCGGGAGGGTGGCGTTCCGGTGTGCCGAATTGACACCAGGTGGTTTCCCACCCAGCTCAGATTCAAGGTGGAGCTGCGAGATGATCGATGGCGCGGCCGATTGTGTGCACCCGGACGGGATGTCGAGCTGGAGGGACTGCGGTCAGTCTGGTACCGCAGCCCCACCACCTTTCAATTTTCATCGGAACTGAGCAGCGCGGAGCGTCAGCACGCGTTCCTAGAGGCCAAGTACGGATTCGGTGGAGTGTTGTCGTCGCTTCCGGTGTTGTGGGTCAATCACCCCGCCCGGGCGGCGGCCGCATCCAAGCCCGTGCAGCTGTTCACCGCCGCCCGTTGCGGCCTCACCGTCGCGGACACCCTGATCACCAACGAACCCTCCGCGGTACGCCGGTTCGCCGAGCGAGGCGCGACGGTGACCAAGATGCTCGGCGCGAACCACATCGCCGAGGAAGGAACCCGTAAGATCACTTTCACTCGCCTGCTCGACGACGAGGATCTCGCGGACCTCCGAGGGATCGAAGTGACTTGTCACCTGATGCAACGATGGGCACCGAAACAACACGAGGCTCGGGTGATCGCCATCGGCAAACAGCTCTTCGCCTTCGCGATTCACGCCGGAAACGCCACCTCCTACATCGATTTCCGGGCAGACTACGACGCGCTGACCTACGAACCGATCGAGCTTCCGATCGACGTGAAGAACGGGATCAGAAGATTTCTTGACACGATGGGACTGGTGTACGGGGCGTTGGATTTTGTCGTCGGCCCTGATGCCTCGTACACGTTTCTGGAATGCAACTCCGGAGGCCAGTTCGGGTGGCTCGAAGCCCGTACCGGCGCGCCCATCACCCAGGCGCTCGCCGACCTGCTCGCACAGGGCACACACCCGTGACCGACTGGAGAACGCTGGCGGGCGCGCTAGCCGATGAGCTCACCGCAGCGGGCAAACTCCGCTCGGCAGAATGGCAGGCGGCTGTCCGCGCAATACCCCGCCATGAACTCGTCCCCGAGCATTACACGATCGATCCACACACCGTGCGATGGCATGCTCATAACACCACCGGCAATCTGGCCCGAGTGTACTCGAACACCGCGCTATTCGTGCTGCCCGGTGGCCTGTCCTCAACTAGCATGCCCAGCCTGATGACACGTATGCTCGAAACACTCGACATCCACGATGGGCACCGCGTGCTGGAGATCGGCACAGGTACCGGATACAACGCGGCACTGCTGTCTCATCGGGTTGGGAGCGACAACGTGTACAGCGTGGACATCGAAGCGGCGCTCATCGAATTGGCGCAGGAACGTCTTGGCCGTATCGGCTATCACCCGACGCTCGTCGCCGCCGACGGTGCACGCGGTCTACCGCAGCACGCGCCCTATGATCGGATCATCGCCACCTGCTCGGTCCCCGCCATCCCGTGGACATGGGTGCAGCAGACCAACGAACAGGGCTTGATCCTGGCCGACGTGAAGATCGGTAAACAGGCCGGCAACCTGGTGCTGCTACAAAGGCGCGGCCAGCAAGCCGAAGGACGATTCGACCCCACCTACGGCAGCTTCATGGGGATGCGCCGCGACGGCGACATTTACCAACAAACGCGCCCCGCCAGCGCCTCGCAAGGTCGCGACTCGGCTCACGAGCGCATCACCACGCTGGATCTGACCCGGCCCTGGGAGTACACCTCGTTCTGGTTCTTCGCCCACACAGCGCTCCCGCACGGCACCTCCTTCAGCCTTCGCGGCGACGGCCCTGATCAACCACCCCGCAACACCGTGCTCTATGCCCCCGACGGATCTTGGTGCGAAGTCCGCGAAGACTTCGACAACGGAACCCGCCAAGTGTGGGAATCCGGCCCCCAATCGCTGTGGCGGATCATCGAGGACACCCATGCCGCATGGGTGCACCACGGCAAGCCAGGCTGGGAGCGCTTCGGGCTCACCGCGACTTCCGACCACCAATTCATCTGGCTCGACACTCCCGACTGCCGCCTCACCACGTTGCGCTGAGTCAAGGTCAGGCGGCGTTGAGGGCATCGTCGTCGGCGCTGCTGTCCGCGTCCGTCCAGGGTTGATCGGACGGACGCGGACAGATGCCACCGCACGGACTCCGCTACGCGTGTCTCAGGGTCGGCCGGCGCCCATCCAAGGAGCTGCTCGGCGCGGCTGACGCAGGCCAGCAGATGTTCATTCGGGTGCGTACGACGTCGGTCAGTCTCGCGCTGGCCTCGGCCAGGGCTTCAGCGATGATCTCGAAGCAGCGCCGGGCCTGGACAGCCGCGTCGTCTGGGCACGAGCCGTCAGGCCATACCGGCGCAGTGCCCGATACCAGCACCCGGTCGCCGACGCGGACCGCCCGAGAGAACCCGATGGTCTTCTCGAATGGCGACCCTGACGCCACCAGCTGCCGCGACACCACTTCCCTTTCAAAGCATGATCACCGTTTGTGTGCCCTACGCGACAAGAATTGTCGTCTCAGGCACACAACCGGTGATCATGCACAGTCCGCCATCGCGGTTACGCTTACGCCTTGACCGGCTCGGGTTCGGCGATGGGGTTTGCGCCGTGGATCGGGCCCTCGGCGTTGGCTAGCCGGGTGGCGCCGCCGCCGGTGGCGCCACCGCCCCAACGCAGCGAGATGACCTCGGCGGCGATGGCCACCGCGGTCTCCTCGGGAGTGCGGGCGCCCAGGTCAAGCCCGATCGGCGAGGCGATCTTCTTGAGCTGCTCGTCGGTCACGCCCGCCTCGCGCAGACGTTCCTCGCGGTTGCGGTGGGTCTTGCGCGACCCCATCGCGCCGATGTAGGCGAGGTCCAGCTTCAGCGCTTCGACCAGCACCGGCACGTCGAATTTCGGGTCGTGGGTGAGCACGGTGATCACGGTCCGCTGGTCGATCCGCCCGGCCTCGACCTCCTCCTTGAGGTACCGGTGCGGCCAGTTCACGACGACCTCGTGCGCGTCCGGGAAACGGCTCTTGGTGGCGAACACCGGTCGCGCATCGCACACCGTCGTGTGGTAGCCGAGGAGTACTCCCACCCGGGCCATCGCGGCAGCGAAGTCGATCGCGCCGAACACCAGCATCCGGGGCGGCGGCTGCATGGAGTTGACGAACACATCCATGCCTTCGCCGCGGCGCTCACCTTCGGGGCCGTAGTGCAGGGTGACCACCCGGCCGGCGGCAAGGGCTCCGCGGACGTCTTCGAGAATCGCCTCGTCGGCGTGGGATGACCCGACCGTGCCGGTGTGCCGGTCGGGCCAGACCACCATCCGCAGGCCGACGCGCTCGGGATCGGGGTGTGCGACCACGGTGACTACCGCGACCGCCTCCTTCTTTTCCACCGAGGCGGCGACGTCGTCGAGCTCAGGGAAGTGGATCGGGTCGACCTTCTCGACGAACACGTCGATGATGCCGCCGCAGGTGATGCCGACGGTGAAGGCAGCGTCATCGGAGACGCCGTAGCGCTGCAGAACGGGGGTGTCCTCGGCGAGCACTTGCTGGCCCAGCTCGAAGACCGCGCCCTCCACGCAGCCACCGGAGACGCTACCGACCGCCCGCTCATCGGAGGTCACCAGCATCGACGCTCCGGCAGGGCGCGGCGCCGAGCGATAGGTGGACACCACTGTGCCCACTGCGGTCGATTTGCCCTGGCGCCACTCCGCCACCAGTTCGTCGAGCACCTCACGCACCGCAAACCCTCCTCGCACTGAACTTC
>JAICSB010000049.1 GCA_025937115.1 Pseudonocardiaceae bacterium
CGTCGGTGGTCACCAGTACCGTCCGGGCGAGCGTGCGTTCCAACACCGCATTGGTCGCCGTCGTGGTGCCGTGCGGCAGCAGCCGCAACGCCGCGCCCGGCCACGCTTGCTCGATTCCGCGGTGCACTCCCACCGCCTGGTTGTCAGGGGTGGTCGGCACCTTCACCGCCCGGGGCCGGTGACCGTCGGCATAGACCACAACATCGGTGAACGTGCCTCCGACATCCACCCCCGCGCACGCCCCAGCGGGTTCAGCCATCAGTCGTTCGCTGCGCGTAGGCATCGACTAGCTGCTCCTGCGCCTTGTCCAGATAGGCGGCAAGCAGTTGTTCCGCGCCGGGCCCATCGCCGTTCTCGATGCGCCCGAGGATCTCGCGGTTGGTCGCCAGGTACGGCTCGTGGAACCGGCGCGGATCGGCCATGACATGGAACACCAACCGGAGTTCGGCGAGGATTCTCCGCATCAGCTCGTCCACCCGGGGGCTGCCGGCGAGGGCGGTAAGCGCCTGGTGGAAGTGGAGGTTCGCGGTACCCAATCCCTGCCAATCGAGCTGTTTTCTGGCTTGCTCACCCTCGACGACGGCATCCGCGACCCTCTTCGCGCCGTGCGGCGGGGTGTCGATACCCCGGACAGCCGCGCATTCGACGAGCTTGCGCACTCGGTAGAGATCGGCGACGTCGCTGACCGTCAAAACCCGGACGAACACCCCGCGGTTGAGCTCGTGGGTGAGCAGCCGCTCATGGGTCAGCAGCTGGAATGCCTCGCGGAGGGTGTTGCGGGACACCCCGAGACCGCTTCCGATGGCGTCCTCGGCCAACCGGGTCCCCGGGGAGAAGAATCCCTCGGCGATGCGGGTGCGGAGCACGTCAGCGACGCGTTCCGCGGTGCTGATGCGGTCGAGCAGCGCGCGGTCGGCCTCCAGCGCCCGGCCTTGGAGGGATAGCTGCCGGACGGATCCGGGGATAGCAGTGTCCACGGCAACCTCCAGCGGTGCCCGTACGGACGAGATCACGAACAGTGAAACGCAGATCGAAGAATGAAGCAACATGCCTCTTGTCGGATCGTTCAACGATCCTCTAATGTACTGAGAGCTGCGCCAGTGCGAGATTGCGGTTCGACGATCCGGCAAGGTCTCGACTACTCAGCCACCGCCTTGTGAGGTGACGCCATGAGCAGTGGGCTGTTCGCGTCGTTCCGGTCCCTAGGGTCCGGGGGCCGTCGAGCTTTCGTCGGCGCGTTCGGTGGCTACGCGCTGGACTCCTACGACTTCCAGGTCCTGCCCTTGGGGCTTGTCGCGATCGCGGCATCGTTGGGAATCTCCACGGGTGAGGCCGGGTTGCTGAGCACGGTCACCTTGGTGCTCTCCGCGGTGGGTGGTGTTGGCGCGGGCGTCTTGATCGACCGGATCGGTCGGGTCCGGACGCTGCAGCTCACAGTCATCACCTATGCGGTGTTCACCGTGCTGTGCGGGTTCGCGCCCAACTTCGACACCCTGCTGGTCTTGCGGGCGCTGCAGGGGCTCGGCTTCGGTGGCGAGTGGGCGGCGGGCGCGATCCTGGTCGCCGAGTACTGCTCACCGCGCTACCGAGGCCGGACGGTGGGGTTCATCCAGAGTTCGTGGGCGGTGGGTTGGGCACTGTCCGTGGTCGTCTATACTGCCGTGTTCAGCCTGGCCAGCCCGCAGATCGCGTGGCGGCTGCTGTTCTGGACCGGTGCGCTGCCGGCGCTGCTGGTGTTCTACCTCCGCAGGCGGGTCACCGATGCGCCGATCGTGACGCAGCAGACGCAACGCGAGGAGCCCCGCGACCGGTTCGGCGCGATCTTCGGGCGACGTCTGGGGCGGACCACCTTCTTTGCGGCGCTGCTGGCCACCGGTGTTCAGGGTGGCTACTACACGCTGGCCACCTGGTTACCGGCATACCTCAAGACCGAGCGGCACCTGACCGTGGTGGGCACCGGGAGCTACCTGGCGGTGCTCATCTCGGGGGCCTTCGTCGGCTACATCACCGGCAGCTACCTCACCGACCTGCTTGGCCGGAAGTGGACCTTCGCTCTGTTCGCCGCGCTGTCCGCGGCCCTCATCCTCGCCTACACCCGCGTCCCCACCGGAGCGAACACCACCGTCCTGGCCCTGGGCTTCCCCCTCGGCCTGTGCACCTCGGCGATCTTCAGCGGGTTCGGGTCGTTCCTCGCCGAGCTGTACCCGACCGCGCACCGCGGAACCGGGCAGGGGTTCACCTACAACGTCGGCCGCGCCCTCGGAGGGGCTTTCCCCACCCTGGTCGGGTTCCTCGCCGGCAGCTGGGGCCTGGGCGGCGCCATGGTGTTCGGTGCGGTCGCCTACGGACTCGCCGCCGTCGCCCTCCTCGGTCTACCCGAGACCCGCGGGCGTGAACTCCTCTGAGCCTTTTCCCTCATCCATGGAGCCGACACCATGACCACGATCGACGATCCGGCGTCCCTGAGCCCGGCCCAGGCACGTGCCCTGTTCCGGGCCGGCACTATCGCGCCGACCTCCGGTTGGGCCGCCGGGCACACCCAGGCCAACCTCATCGCGGTCCCCGCGGACTGGGCCTATGACGTCCTGCTGTTCGCCCACCGCAACCCCCAGCCGTGCCCCGTTCTGGATGTCACCGACCCTGGCTCGACGACGACGGTCCTCGCGCCCACTGCGGACCTACGCACCGACCTGTCCCGCTATCTGATCTGGGAGCACGGCCAACTCGTCGACGAGCCCATCGACGTCGTCGACCGCTGGCGCAACGACCTGGTCACCTTCCTCATCGGGTGCAGCTTCACCTTCGAAACCGCGCTCATCCAGGCCGGTGTCTCGCTGCGCCACCTCGAACAAGCACGCAACGTCGCCATGTACGTGACCAACCGGGAATGCCGACCGGCCGGACGCCTCCACGGGCAGCTCGTCGTCTCTATGCGCCCAATCCCCGCCCATCAGGTCAACACCGCGATACGGGTGAGCGGGCGAATGCCAGCCGTGCACGGCGCCCCAGTCCACACCGGGAACCCTGCCGCTCTCGGCATCACCGACCTCGACCGCCCCGACTTCGGTGACGCCCTCAACAGCGCGCCCGGGGACGTGCCGGTGTTCTGGGCCTGCGGGGTCACCACCCAGGCCGCGCTCATGGCCGCGCGCCCACCTTTTGCGATCACTCACGCCCCAGGGCACATGTTCGTCACCGACGTCCCTGACGCCGACTACCGGGTGGAGGCCTGATGATCCCCACCATGCCAGGGCAGGTGCTGGGCTGGGTCCTGCCGGGCTCGCTCCTACTGATCTGCCTCGGGCTGCTGCTCGGAGCGAGCTGGACCACCCAGGCCTTACAATCCAAGCTTCGCCGGCAGGCGGAGGAGCGTCGAAGGCTGAACGAGGAGTGGTCGACGGTTCGCGCTTCCCGCCGGCGGCGGGGCCAGTGCCCACGCTGCGCCAGCCCACTATCCGAACAGCACTGGTATTTCGCGCCGGCTCGCATCGATGACCCACCCGATGACGGCTGAGTCTTCTCAGTTGCCGCGTGTCCTTCGGGCGCATCGGGTAAACGGCGTGTACTGAGAGTTACCCTTGTCGCGATGTGTGTCTCTGCGTGGAACAAGGGGAAGTGCCGGTGACACGGGTCGCCCGCACGATGTCAGTGTGCGCTGCTGCACTGCTCGCTGGAGGATTGGTCACCGCCGGAGTTGCCTCCGCTGACGAGCCCTGCACCTACACGATCAACAACATCGATGAGGCACGGGCTGCGCTCAACACTGTGGCGCCCGGAGACATGTTGTGTTTCTTCGGTGGTGACCTCGCTAACGTGGATCTGACGCTGACCAGGTCCGGAACCGCGAAAGACCCGATCAATCTCGTCTCTGACGGGCACATCACCGTCCACCAACTCCACGTGCTCGCCGATCATGTCATCATCCAGGGCTTCACGGTCGTCGGCGGTGGCGAGTTGCTGCTCGCCGGGACGGGCATCGTCGCGCAGAAGAACACGGTTCATGACACCCAGCGAGGGGGGATCATCTGCGCTTCCTGCACCGACTCCATTATCGAATCCAACACCGTGACGCATGCCGCTACGACCGGCATCTCCATCAGTGGGCAGCGGATCACCGTGCGCGAGAATCTGGTGAGCGCAACGGTCGCAGGCGGCGACGGGGACGCTGATGGTGTGCGATTCTTCGGCAACGGCCTTCGGATCATCAGTAATTCGATCCAGGACATCTCCGTCAAAGGCTCGCCAGCCGCTCCGCACCCCGATTGTTTCCAGACGTTCGACACCGGCCACTCGGCCACCTTCGATGTCGACATCATAGGCAACGCCTGTCATAACGTGGCGGAGAACTGCCTGATCGCCACTGGTGACGAAAGTGGCAACAGCGAGGCCCCAGCCGGGGTCCGGTCGATCACCTTCATCGGCAATGACTGCGTGACCGACGGCGATCAGGCGGTGAACCTGCGCCGCTGGCCCAATGTCGACGTGCGCAAGAACCACCTGCTCGGTCCGAACCTCAAGCGTGCGGTACTGATCACCAACGGCTCCACCCACAGCACGGTGAGAGACAACATCACGCGAAGCGACGTTGCGGCCGTGAAGATCGACGACTCTTCCCGGCCGGGTTTCAACAGTCCCTTCTGACTTACAGCTGCAGCGCTCGGCGGCGGAATCGAGGCCCGAAGAAATCGAGGCACAATGCCACCGCGAGCACGGTAGCCAGAGCAACGCAGTAGCCGGCGACAGTGTCAGTGGCGTAATGGACGCGCAGGGCGACGAGAGAGATCGCGACACCGACCGCCACCGCGACTGCGGCGAGGCCGGCGATGAGGCGCAGAATCGTGCTGCGTGGCCACCGCGCTCCGCTGATCAGGATCGCGGTCGCGAAGGCGACCGCGGCGACTACCGTCGTGTGACCGCTGGGGAAAGACAGGTGTCCGTCGTTCAGCCGCCCGATGAGCGGCTTGAGGATCAGATCGGTGATGATGATCGCGGTCACGGTGCCGACGATGGTGAGCAGCACGCCGGCCCAACGCCGGGCCACGGCAGCGGCGCCGGCAACGGCGGCGACGAGGACGGCGGCTTGGCCGGGGTTCCCGAGGCTGACCAGGGCCGCGGTGATGGGCTGATCCCGGTGCAGAGCGTGTCTGATCAACGCGTCGAGGCTGCGGTCGAGGTGCCCTGGCATGTCCTGATCGGCATAGCGCATCCCGAAAACGGCAATCACGATGATCGCCAACCCGATTACAAGCACGGCAGGACCCCGCACCCGCTCACCCAGCAGCGGTCGGTACCCCCTCGAATCGCGGCCCACCGGGCTAAGGGTAGCTGCCGGACCGACCGCCATTCGGAGCCGAACCGCGATCCTGGTCCGTGCTGTGGCCGCTAGGTGGATCCGAATGGCGGTCTGACGTGCTACTTCTTGCTGGCGTCGGGCTCGGGGGTTCGGCGGGTTTGCACCGGGATGCGCTGGCGGACGCCGGAGGAAGCCTTGGGCAGCCGCAACCGCAGTACACCGTGCTCTATATCGGCGGTGCAGCTCTCGCTGTTGACCTCACCGGGCAGTGTCAACCGGTAGTCGAAGCGGCCCGTCCGGCGCACCCGTCGCGGATCGTCGTCGCCTTGCTCCGCCCCGCCGTACTCCCCGCCGATGCGCAGGTCCTTGCCCTGCAAATCGATCGTGACGTCGTCTGGACGCACGCCGGGTAGGTCCGCCTCGACCAGGAAATCGTCATCGGTCTCCTGAATGTCCACCGGCGGCGACCACGAGTTGACGCTGATCCTTGCCACATCGGGAAACGCGGTGGTCAACATCCGGCTCATCTGATCGAACAAGTCGTCGAACCCGGGAAGTCCGGCGAGCGCATCCCACCGGCGGCCGGGGTAGCGGTTACGGCGCACTGGCATTGTCATCACGGCTCTCCTTTCAGGTCGAGTACAACTGATGGTGTTCCCCGCGAACCGGCATCTAGTCGACATCACCCTGCTGAAGCTGAGCACACTTCTTGATCGCGGGGGCGCAGTGACGCAGCTCGCGGTGTGCCGGACTTGCCGGGGTTACCGACCAGTAATAAACTGAGGTTACCGGTTAGTAGAGCCGGTCCACGACTGCGTCGGAGCGAAGACATGAGTCACTACAAGACCAACCTCCGCGACCTGGAGTTCACCCTGTTCGAGGTGCTCCGGGTGCAGGAACGGATGGGCGTCGGCCCGTACGCCGAGATGGACCGCGACACCGCGCACGACATCCTCGTCGAGCTCGACCGGCTGGCTCGAGGGCCGCTGTCGGAGTCCTTCGCCGAGTCCGACCGCCATCCCCCGACTTTCGACCCCGAGACGCACACGGTCGAGCTCCCGGCCGCGTTCAAGAAGTCATACCAGGCGCTCTGGGACGGTGAGTGGTACCGGCTGGACCTGCCCACTGAGCTGGGCGGCTTCGGTGCGCCGCCCACCCTGCGCTGGGCAGCGTCGGAGCTGATGCTGGGCGCCAACCCAGCGGTGTTCATCTACATGAGCGGTCCCAGCATGGCCTACGTAATACACCGCAACGGCACCGCCGAGCAGCAGCGCTGGGCCCAACTCATGATCGACAAAGGCTGGTGCTCGACCATGGTGCTCACCGAGGCTGACGCGGGCTCGGATGTCGGCGCCGGGCGGACCAAAGCGATCCAGCAGCCCGACGGCTCGTGGCACCTCGAGGGCGTCAAGCGCTTCATCACCTCGGCCGAGCACGATCTCAGTGACAACATCATGCACATGGTGTTGGCGAGGCCGGAAGGGCCCGGCATCACCCCAGCGCCGGGGACCAAGGGACTGTCGCTGTTCCTAGTGCCGAAGTATCACTTCGACACCGATACTGGCGAGCTCGACGCCCGTAACGGCGCGTTCGTGACCGGCGTCGAACACAAGATGGGTCTCAAGGTCTCCACCACCTGTGAGCTCACTTTCGGCGCGCACGGAACCCCGGCGGTCGGCTGGCTGCTCGGCGATGTGCACAACGGCATCGCGCAGATGTTCCAGGTGATCGAGTACGCCCGGATGATGGTCGGCACCAAGGCGATCGCGACGCTGTCCAGCGGCTATCTCAACGCGCTGGAGTTCGCCAAGCAACGGGTGCAAGGCGCCGACATCACCCAGATGCGCGACAAGACCGCTCCGCGAGTGACGATCACCCACCATCCCGACGTGCGCCGGATGCTGATGTTGCAGAAGGCCTACACCGAGGGCCTGCGTGCGCTGTACCTCTACACCGCGAGCTATCAGGACACCGTGGAGATGGGTGGCCCGGACGCCGATCCGGACGCCGAGATGGCCACCCGGGTCAACGATCTGCTACTGCCCATCGTCAAAGGCGTCGGTTCCGAGCGGGCTTATGAAATGCTCACCCTGTCGCTGCAGACCCTGGGCGGATCAGGCTTCCTGCAGGACTATCCCATTGAGCAGTACATTCGGGACGCCAAGATCGACAGTCTGTACGAGGGCACCACGGCGATCCAGTCCCAGGACTTCTTCTTCCGCAAGATCGTCCGCGACGGTGGTCAGGCGATCGGGCATCTGAACAAGGAGATCCAAGCGTTCCTGGACGCCGGCAACGGCCGGCTCAAGGAGGAACGGGCGTTGCTGGCCACCGCACTGGCTGATCTGCAGGCGATGCTCGGTACCATGATCGGCTTTGTGCTGTCGGCGCAGCACGATCCGCGCAACATCTACAAGGTCGCCCAGCAGACCGTGCGCCTGTTGATGAGCACTGGCGACGTGCTGATCGGCTGGCTGCTGTTGCGCCAGGCCGACGTGGCGCTGACCGCGCTGACCGGCGAGGTCTCAACGAAGGACGAGTTGTTCTACCAGGGCAAGGTCGCCGCGGCGAGCTTCTTCGCCCGCAACATCCTGCCCGAACTGACGTGCCGCCGCGCCATCGTCGAGTCCACCGACAACGCCCTCATGGACGTCCCCGAAGAAGCCTTCTAAACCCGGAGTGCTCTGCGCCCCCCGAACTCCACAGCAGAGCTGTTCGGCCCAGTTTGACAGCACTGCTGTGGAGTTCGGGAGCAGGAGAGCTCACGGGGCGCAGATGACTTGGGGTTCTGGGTCGTAGACCACCTTGCGGGTGTGGCGGGTGATTTCGGCGTGGGTGTTGGCGTCGCGGATCACGCGGGTGTCGGTGACGGTGAAGCCGCGCTCGCCTTGGGTGGGGGTGCACGGTTGGCCCGTGACGGTCTCTGGTTTCTGGTCGATGAAGTCGGTGCGCGGTCCGGTGATCGACTCGACGTCGACGTGTTTGGTGCCCCAGAGCGTCACCGTGATCGAGGTCGGGGTCCACGCCGTCTGGATAAGGATGCCGGTGGGTGCGTCGTCGCGGAACTTGACGTCGATGGCGCCCTCGAACACGGTCGCCTCCCGGGCCGCGGGGTAGCGGCTGATGTAGTAGCTGTGTTCCTTGTGCTCGACGTCGGTCAGGCCCGCGAAGTACGTGGCGTTGTAGAGCGTGGTGGCGAACTGGGAGATGCCGCCGCCGATGCCCCGGCTGGGCCGACCGTGGTCGATGATGCCGGCGTCGACGTATCCGGTGGCGGCGTTACGCGGGCCGGTGTACCCGTTGAGGCTGAAGGTCTCGCCAGGCCGCAGGATCGCACCGTTGACCTGTTCTGCGACCCGGCGGATATTGGCACCGGAGTCGGTGGCGAATCCGCCGGTACTGAACGTGGCGATCTGGGTGGTGATCCCGAGCGCAGTGGCCTGCGCGGTGCTCAGCGTAGGTGGCAGAGTGACGTAGCTGGCCGCCAGGGTGCGCTGCGATCCGGAGTTGTGCAGCACGTCGAGCAGCGGTAGCAGGCTGGCGGTCCAATCGATGCCGCGGCCGTCGACTGAGGGCAGTACCACCGGCGCGGCGCCCTGGATCAGGATCTCGGCGTTCTTGCCTGGTTTCTGTGTGGAGCTGAGCTGGAGGTTCAGCGCGGCGATCACCGTGGGATTGTCGATGGTGGTGGTCAAGCCACCCCGGCTGTCCGGCGCGAACCGCAGCGCCGCGGCGATGACGTCCGGCATGAGCATGGCGTCCTGGCCGTCACCGGTGACCTTGACGGGCGCTGACACGGCGGGTTCGGCGATGTCATGCAGGGCCGCCAGGACCCCGTCGGCGGTAGTACGGACCGGCTGCGTCGTCACCGGGACACGCACGGTGCCACCGCGGATCCCGCGCGCGAGGATGAGGTCGGTGGTGGTGGCGACGTCGAGGTGCTGGCCGGACCGCGGTTGCACCGCGACCGGCCGCGTGCCGACGAAGTGGATGGTGCCCTCGATCGGTTCCCGGTCGGTTGTGCTGAGCAGCCCTTGCAGAGCCGCGGTGAGAGCGGCTCGGTGAGTGGCGGTGACCACGGCCATCTCCCGGGTCCGCCACAGCGAGCTCAGCCGGGTCCATGGGTTCAGCGGCTGCTTGCCCGCCTGGTCGACAGTGGCGGGCCAGTCCAGGCTTAGGCCGGCCCGCGCAGGGTCGAGAGTGGCGTTGACGTCACCGGCCTCCAGGGTGATCGGATGGCTCAGCTGTGGCTCGAGCTGCTCACGCAGCCGCTGCTCGGCCGCGACCCGGGTAATCCCGCCGACGGGTACGCCCGCGACGGTGACGCCGCGAGGGACGTCGCCGGAGGACATCGCGAGGTCGATGAAGTAGGCCAGCGCCAGCAGCCCGAGCAGGCCGGCTACGAAGATTCCGGTACGGCGCAGTGCCCGGTTCTGGTCGGACTGGTGCAGCGGTGTTGCCAGTATTCTGGGGATCTCGGTCGTGGCGCCGGGGGCGGTTCGGGCCGGGTTGTCGAACAACGGCCATGGCTCGGGCTGCGCCGGCTTGTCGGGTGACCTCACAAATACAGGCCCGTTCCGTGCTCGGCGCGCTCGCTGGCTACCGCCTGCAGGTCCCGTTCCCGCATGACCAGATATGCCGACCCCTGCACCTCGACCTCGAACTGGTCCTCAGGGTTGAACAGCACCCGGTCACCGACCTGCACGGTGCGGACGTGGTTGCCGACCCCGTACACCTCACCCCAGGACAATCGCTTGGCTACCTGGGCCGTTGCCGGGATGAGGATTCCGCCACTGCTGCGGCGCTCGCCTTCGTCACCGACCAGTCGCACCATCACGCGGTCGTGCAGCATCTGGATCTCGAGCTTGCTCTCGGGCACGGGCACGGCGAAGAGGGTACGTGCTGCGGTCGACGCCACTTGCGGGGCACCAGCGGTACGGCACTGGGGCAACAGAAGGCCCCGTGAGGCTGCCGGGTCGGGGGTCCAACAGCATCACGGGGCTAACAGTGTCATCGAAACACGCCACGGCACTGTTACAACCCTCCGCCGACTCACCGGCCGTTCACTCATTCGGGGTACTCGGATGCCTCAGCCGACCAGCCTGCCGAGCAGGAATCGACCGAAATGTGGGACGGTGAATGCGATCTGCCCGCGCTCGGCGGAGTACACGAGCCCCTTCTTGAGCAGGCTGTCCCGGGCTGGGGACAGCGATGAAGCGCGTCGCCCGAGCACCTCGGCCACCTGTGTGGTGCCGACCGGCTCGTCCCGGCCGCCGGTGAGTTCGGCCATCGACTGCAGGTACTCCCGCTCGGCCGGAGTGGCCCGCTCGAACCGGGACCCGAAGAAACCCACGGCGAGTTCGGTCTCGGCCTCGGGCGCGGCCACCTGGACGTCGATGATCCCGATCGGGGACCTCGGGGCAGCGTCCCACGCGGCCTTGCCGTAGGCCTGCACGAAATAGGGGTAGCCGCCGGAGGTCTCGAACAGCGTGTCCAGCGCGTCGGGGGTGATCGCGGCGTTCTCCCGCTCGATCGGGGCGACCACGGCGCGGTCGGCGTCGGCACGGTCCAGTCGGTCGATCCGCAGGTAGCGGAACAGCCGTTCGGAGTAGGACTTCGACGCGCTGAGCACCGCGGGCAGGTGCGGCAAACCAGCGCCAACCACCACCAGCGGCGCCCCGGACTGGGACAACTCGTGGCACGCGGCGCACAGTGCGGAGACGTCATCGGGTGCGACGTCTTGCATCTCGTCGATCAGCAGCGCCACCCCGGTGCCGACGTCGGCGGCCAACTCCGCGACCGCGGTGAACAGTTCCATCAGGTCGATCTCGATATCCCCGGAATCGGCCCGGCCGGTGACGGTCGGCGCGTCGATGCCCGGCTGCCAGCGATCCCGCAGTTTGGCGTCTCGGGGCGTGGCGCGCAGCGCGAAGGCTTTCAATATCCCGAGTACCTCGTCAACCCGGTCCGGGGCGCGGTGGCGCAGAGCGAGATCACGCACCGCCCGGTGCAGCGCGGCCGACAGCGGGCGGCGCAACCCGCCGTCCGGCCGGGCTTCGACCTTGCCGGCGCCCCACCCGCGACGCATCGCCATCGACCGGAGCTCACCGAGCAGCACTGTTTTGCCCACCCCACGCAGGCCGGTCAGCACCAGGGAGCGTTCAGGGCGGCCCCGGGCCACCCGCTCCAGCACCACGTCGAAGGCCGCCAGCTCACGGTCGCGGCCAGCCAGCTCGGGTGGCCGCTGGCCTGCGCCGGGGGCGAACGGATTACGCACCGGATCCATCATCGGACAATATCCGGCTATCTAGCGTTCACCGCAGATTCCGCAATAAAGCCCAATCGGCGTGTCATCGCAGGCCCACTGGATCAAGAAGTATCACGTGGGACGCCGGCTGCCTGCACCACACCGCGCCCGTAGTGCCACCAACAGCCATAAGGTTCCAATAGTCAGTCAGCTTGGCCGGGGAACTGCGAAAAGGTTCCGATAGGCAGAGCCGGTAGCAGTCAGAGACGGCGATACCTGATGTGCAGGCCGACGTAGCCGTCGACTGGATGGTGGAGGGCTTCGGGAACGGTGGCCAGGACGTCAAAGTCTAGCGTCGGTGCCGCCCGACGAACGGTCGTCGGTCGCGACCGGGTCTCCCGCTACCTCTCACCACCCCGGTCGGCCGGGTCGTCGCCCAGAGCTAACCCTTGCTGAAGTCGGGGATGCTGATCGAGCCATCCGCTGCCAACGGGAAACCCGGGTTGTGCGCGATCTCCCACGCGTGGCCGTCGAGATCGGTGAAGACGCCGGCGTATCCGGCATAGAACGTCTTGGCTGCCGGCCTAACAGCTGAGTCTGACAATGCTGCCGTCCCGGACGCGCCGGAGACACCCGGAGCGGTTCGTCGGCGGGCACGTCCATGCGGCCGCCGTGAGTCGGCCGTGGCAGGGTAGGAGGGGCCGGTGCGTGACGACGGAGAGGACCGACCGCGATGAGCAGGGCCTACGGGTACACCTCTTACGGCGGCCCCGAGA
>JAICSB010000721.1 GCA_025937115.1 Pseudonocardiaceae bacterium
CCATCGACAGCACCACCTCGCTGGCCGAACCCAGCGACTTGGCGACATCGGCCAGCGTCTTGGCCGGAACGATGAGCGAGGTGCTCGGCACCGTGCCGGTCGGCGTCCACGGGATGTGCCGCTCGGCGAGGCGGTACCGGTCGGTGGCGGCCAGGATGAGCGTCTCGGGGCCGATCTCCATGCGCACCCCGGTGAGCATGGGCAGCGTCTCGTCACGGCTGGCTGCCGCGGTGACCTGCGCGACAGCGGTGGCGAAGACGTCACCACGGACCTTTCCCGAGGTGGCCGGCAGTACCGGCACCGCGGGGTAGTCCTCGATGTGCAACAGCGGCAGGTTGAACCGGACCGAACCGCAGCGCACCACCAGCCGGTTTCCCTCGACCACCACCCGTACATCCTTCGGCGGCAGTGCGCGGGCGATCTCGGCGAGCAGCCGGCCGGACACCAGCACCCGGCCAGCGGCCTTGTCGGTGACCGGCACCTCGATGCGGTTGAGCACCTCGAAGTCGAAACCGGAGACGATCATCGCGCCGTCGGTCACCTCAAGGACCACACCAGCGGTCACCGGGACGACCGGACGGGCTGGTAGACCCTTCGCCGTCCATGCGATGGCCTCGGCGAACGCATCCCGTTCAAGCTCGAACTCCACGTTACCCACCATCCCTGCGAGTACTCCCGGTTGAGCCGGGGTGCGTCAGCGTACCGGGGGTCGCCGCGCGAGCCAGGATGGTGGCCATTGTGGGCTCAGTGGTTGTCAACAGCACACGTCATCACGCACACTGGTGCGATCGGTGAACAAACCGCAGGACCCGGCTCCACTTGACGTCAGCCGGACCGAACGGTTGCTGGGCCGCCGCACGGCGCCCGGCACACCGATGGCGCAAGCGGCAACTCCCCCTGGCCGCTGGCGTAGCGGCCGCCGACCGGGTGCCACCCCCCCCTTGATACCCGGTCGGCGGACCACTAGCGGGCCCTTTCGGGCCCTGATAGGTGCCTGCCTCGAACGATACGGCTCACACCCCCCGCGTGACACCTGTTGTCAGGCAATCCTGACCCCGCCGCGGGCGGGCTTTTCTTACTGGGTGAGGCCGTGCTCGATCGCGTAGCGGGCCAGCTCGACGCGGTTGTGCAGCTGCAGTTTGCGCAACGTGGACTGCACATGGTTCTCCACGGTGCGGTGGCTGATCACCAGCTCGTCGGCGATCTGCCGCGCGGTGTGCCCAGTGGCCACCCGGCGCAACACCTCGGTCTCCCGCTCGGTGAGCTGGGGCACGTGGTTCCCGGGGCCGCGCGCGATCCGGCGGTATTCGCCGAGCAGCAGCCCGGCTAAGCCGGCGGTGAACACTGCGTCGCCTTCGGCCGTCCGGCGCACGGCGTCGGCGAGCTCGTCCAGCGACGCGGATTTCATCAAGTACCCCGAGGCCCCGGCCTGTACCGCAGCCAGCACGTCGGCATCCGCGCCGGAGGCGGACAGCACCAGCACTTTGATATGCGGCCAACTGTCGATGATGCACCGGGTGGTTGCCGCGCCGGATGGTCCTTCGGAGCCGAAATGCAGGTCCATCAGCACCACGTCCGGACGGGCGGCAGCGACGATGCGCAACGCGGCCGCGCCGTCAACCGCGGTAGCCACCACCTCGAAGCTGCGCTCGCCGAGGTCACGGGCCACCCCGTCGCGCCACATCGGGTGGTCGTCGACCACCATCACCCGGACCACCGCCCGGCCGTCACCATGGCAGCCGGTCACCGCGCCACGCCGTGCCGGACGCGAGCCAGCCGCACCTCCCACTCGGTACCCCGCCCCGGACCGGTATCCAGCGTCAACGTGGCGCCCAGATCGGCTACCCGGCCGCG
>JAICSB010000290.1 GCA_025937115.1 Pseudonocardiaceae bacterium
GTTGTCGTGGTTGCTTTTCGTGGTGAACCCGCGCTGGTCGTATCGTCTCAATGCGGATTTCGAAGACCACGCGGAGCACGAATACATGACCATGGTCGCGGAACATCCCGACTGGGACAGCGCACCCTTTGAGTCCTCGTTCGCTGACGAGTTTGGCCACTTCGACTCACTCGCGGACGTGTTCCGGCAGATCGGCCACGACGAGCGGGTACACAAGCTCGAAGTGAGGCCCTGATGAGGAAACCTCGGTTCCGCTGAAGTTCCGCTGGCGGACGATCCCCACCGGTTGGTGCCGCTACGCCGTCGTGCCTCCTGAGGTGTGAATCCAATGCGAACTTCAGCTGCCCCCGTTGCTGATCGCGCCGGACTCCGGCGCGACGGCTTAGGCGGTGGCCGGTAACCGGGCCGGCAGCGGCTCACAGGTCAGCGTTGACCGGTGGCGAGCTGCTCGCTCGGCCGCCCGCGTCCCGGTGCGGGCTTGTCGGATGCTCAGGTGTCCCAAGCGGTCACCAGCTGCCGAACCCCCGCTTCCCCTGTCGTCGGCGCAGGGGTGCATCCGCTGTGGCAATAATCCTGGGTCGCCGGAAAGCCTTGGACGCCGCGGTCGGCGTACGTCGAAGGCTTTCCGGTGATGGAGGACCGCCAGAGGCTCTAGTGGCGCTTCAGGCGTCTTCCGTTCAGGGGGTGACCGGTCAGCGAAGCTTGCGGTCAGTGGTGTTTGCGGTGACGGGCGTTCGTGTCTTGGCGGACTGTCCCGCCTGGGTCTTCACGCGCTCGCTCCCGCTGATGTCCGAGGTGTTGTCGTCGGACCTGTGGTTATCGACGGAGCGTCTGTTGTGCTCCGCTGTGTCGTCGTCGTTGTAACGCTCGTTCTGTCGGTCAGAGCCGTCGTGGCGTTGGTCGCTCCTGGCGTCGAGCTGGTTGTTCGCCGACCTGTCCTGGGTGGTGTCCGCGGACGTCATGTCTCGAACAACGTTGCGCATCGGTGCGGCGGCGCCCAGCATGCTGTGGGCGAACTGTCGCTGGGCCTTTAGTACCTGCTCGGCGTAGTCGTAGACGGCGCCGGTCCAGGCGGACATCAGATTTTCGGCCGTGGCTAGCCCCCCGTGCTGCTGATGGTTGTCCCACTCCTGGTGGCCGGCCCGCTCACGGTGGCTGTCGTGCTCCTGGTGGCTGTCCCGCCCGTGGTGGCTGTCGCGATCGTCGTAGGTGGTTCCGTCGGACCGTTTTTCAAACGTAGTCATAGTACTCCCAATATTGATAATCTCGGAGTGATCGCGCGAATGTGCAACGCGAACCTGAATTCGAGACTACGCCCGCATTGTGAATATGTCAAACCGACGATCTTGATGTTCAGATCATTTTTGGATCTTTCCGTAAGTCTTGTTCCTTCGATTTTCTGCCCTGATATTTGTTCGGACTCCACAAAAGTGAGCAGGCGATCCGTCGCTTTGCGCTTTGACCAGCGGAAATGTGTGTGGGGTCTTGACCGGGTCGTATCGCTCACACCGGGTGGGGACTGCGGGACACCGCCGTCCAGTGATGATGTGCTGCCGGCCCCCGACAAGCCGAAGAGCAGGCGGCGTGAGGATGGCGGGGCCCGGCGGGGCCGGGGCAAGCAGGTTGGTGCCCAGGGCCGCTGGCTGCGGTGGGTGTCGGAGCCGGATGAGACAAAGGAGCACCGCCCAGCAGGCCGCTGCGCGTGCGGCGCGGAGTTGACCGCCGCCGTGGACGTGCGTGTGGAACGCTCGCATCAGGTGCACGATCTGCCCGAGATCGCGATCAAGGTGACTCAGCATGAGGTGTGGCGGGTCCGGTGTGGGTGCGGCCAGGAGCACGTTGGGGTATTGCCGGCTGGCGTGGCCGCGGCCGCGTCTAGCTACGGGCCGAGCCCGAAAGCCCTGGTCGTCTACTTGATCGTCTATCAGCATGTGCCGGTGGAGCGGTGCGTGCGGCTCATCGCGGACCTGACCGGGGGTGCTCGGGGTATGTTCGGAGGAGCCGGCGGCGTCCCAGACACGGGGCTGGGGCAGCCTCGACGATGAGGGTGGGAGACCGGTGTGAGTTTCGCGGATAAGTTCAGAGACAAAGTTCAGGTGCTGCGCGGCCGTATCAAGCGGAACACTGGCGAGGTCACAGGCAGCGGGCGTCTTCAGGCCGAAGGCAGGGCCGATGAGGTGATGGGCAACCTGAAGCAGGCCGGAGAGAAGGTCAAAGACGCATTCCGTGGGCGAGGTACTCGCCGCCGTCGCCGCCGCCAATATTAGTTAATTGCTCTGCCCAGGCAGTAAAGGATTCCCAGGCAGTAAAGGAGACAGTCAGCCGTCGAGGTGGGGCTGGTCCAAGCGGCCTCGACAGCGAGCTCAGCCAGGCCTGTACTGCCACCCACAACTCGATGGCCCCCTCTATCCGGCTTTCGCACCAGGGGGAGTAGCCGAACTACCGGGTGGAGGAGCTCCGCCTCGACCACCTCAAACCGGGAACTCGATCGTCAGGTGCACCTTCGCGTTCCATTAGGTGCCCGCGCCAGATAGGTGGCCCGCGCCATGCGCAAGACAGGTCGACGTGCAGACCGTCCGCTCGACTCGGCTGCAGGGCAGGGGCGAGCCGCGCAAAATCCAAGCCTCCACGGTGCCCGCACCTAGTCGAGCGAGGCACCGCGAAGCCGATGACTCGATAGTCAGCTCTACTCGATGGTGAGGCTGACGGCATCGCTCGTGCCGTCCCCTCCTTCGATGGTCACCTCGACCGTGCCCGAGACCTCGGGGACTACCACCACCAGGACCTCGCCATCGACTTGAAATGAGACCTCCTGCTCACCGAAGAAGACCTTCTCCGCGGTCTCCAAGCCGTCGCCTTGGATGATCACGGAGTGGCCGGGCGACGCCCGGTTCGGAAGAACGCTCTCGATCCGCATGGGGGCTCCTCAGTAAGGGACGAGTGATAGTTGAGGCCCCAAGGAATACCCTCTGTTGAACCGACACGGGTTGCACATCACCCGTTCGTAGCATGGCTGGCAGTTGGGTCCGTGGCGTAACTAAGGGTTACGCGAGCGGGAGCGGGGCGTGTGTCCAGTGGTCGGGGGCAAGCCAGCGGCGATCTGGACGGCCTGAGGCCAGCCGTGGTCACAGGTGACCCCGGCTGACCGTCACTGACCCCCTCTTGTGGCACGCGTGTAGCACGACAGACCGGGAGCAGGGCGACTTTGCCGATTTGCGTGAGATATACCCGCAGGGAATCGGCCGGCAGTGTGCGTTCGACGGCCTTGCGTCCCTGACGTACCGCCTTTGGCTTCTCCTCTTCCCAGGCGAAATCGCTGGATTGCTCGACTCGGTCCCACGGCTCCTCAGGATCCCCGGCACCCTCGATCACGAGCGGAATACTCTCATCCAGCAGGCCCAGGAACGCTGGACTAAGCCCGCTGCGCTCGAATCCCACACCCTCAACCGGCGAGTCTGGCGTTTTTTGGGTCGTCTTGGTCACTCGGCGTCCTTCGCGGGATGCGGCGACGCTCAACATCCTCACCTCCGAACTATCCTATCGACGTCTATTGCACGAGCGCCTCGGCGAAGGGCCGGCAAGCTTCTGCAGTCGCGCAACCTCCGAGACGGTAGATCGGCGCAGTCCGTGCGGCCCTATCGCGACATCGATCTTGGAGCCCTCGGCCGGCTACCGGGCAGGTACGAACCCAGCTGGCACTCGGAAAAGATCCTCACCACAATTGCCCAAGCCGCCGCCGTCCTCGCTGCGGGCGCCCTGCTGTCCGCCCGAGCCTCCGGCCGGGCCAGAGCCGAGCCTGCGCTGTGTCAGCACGAAATTCTCTCTTTGCATTCCGGGCTGGACCTATGGCTCCGGTGCCCGAAATCGAGATGGGTTGTTGTCTTACAAGTCCGCTCAGGAGTCCCTCGTACGACGAGTGGTGGGGCTGGTAGGGCATCGTGGGGGGTCGCGGTGGCGGCGCTACGAGGTCGTCACCAGGCCAAAACGGCCCCCGCGCGGCGACGGTATGTACTACGTGCCGGGTGACGTCGGCGAGGTGTTCCTGCCGCTCCTGGCAGCCTTTCCACGGATAAAACTCGTGGTCGGTGTTTGGCCCGCCCGCAAGCAAGGCGGCGGCCACGTGCGGCACTCCCAGCGGCATCGCGTCGCAGCCCTTGGCGCGGGCCACCTGGACGACGGCCTCGGTGACCCGTTTCCAGTCGCCGATCTTGTGCCACCAGCGACCGCCGTTCAGTTCGAAAGTCAGCGTGGACAACGGCACCACACAACCCGGCGTGCGCTGCGGGAATTCGGTCAAACAACGATAAATCATCCCGCCGTCGGGTTGCGGTACTCCCGGGTGCAGCAGTGTCAAAGCGTGCACGATCGTGACGTTGATCGACACCGGATGCTCAGCGGTGTCATAGGGCTCGTGCAGCATCAGCAGGTACACGTCCTGACACGCCACATTGTCAAGGGCGATCGGGTCGAAGATATCTCCGATATCTCTTGACGCGGTGTGCTCTGGCTGCGCCGACACGGCAAACCCCCCGGGGCAGACGGGACTAGGCCTCACCGGGGTCTTGGGCTACCAAGCCAGAATACCGATCGGACACCGCTATTACACCGCCCGAGGGGGTGGCAGCAGCCCAGTCAGCGCTGGCCGCGGATCACCCGCTGGCGTACGGCGGTGACTGCCTTGTTGGCGAGCATGATCAAGTGGAAGTGGCCGACCGCGAGCTGCGCATCGGCAGCGCCGCGCGGATCGCGGCGGCGTAGCCGGCGTGCGGGTCGATCACCACCGTCTCGATCCGGTCGCGGAACTCGCCGCTGCGCGCCGCCAGCCACGCTCAGACCGCCGCCGCGCTGCGCCCGTCGATCTGCATGAACAACGACACCGCGATCGCGGGGCCTTGCCCAGGACCCCGTGGGGTTGTGGGCCTCGCGGACCGGGCCGGGCGTAATGCGCGATA
>JAICSB010000254.1 GCA_025937115.1 Pseudonocardiaceae bacterium
AGGGCCGCTGCGCGAGCTCGGCGCGCAGGGCGGCGATGGCGCTGCGGACCGCGTCGGGCAGTCCCGATACCGGCCCCGCCACGTGCACCCGACCTTGGGCGAGGGTCAGTTGCGAGCCGAGTAGTAGCTCGACCAGCCGCGTGTCGGGCATCCCGGTGACCTGTCGGGCCACCTCCAGCGGCATTCCCGGCTCCAGCGGGTTCTCGGCCGCGTACTCGGCAACCGCGGCGGCGAGCTGGTCGCTGCGCTGTGCCAGCAACGTCGGGTCGACCAGCCAGCCAGCTACCGCAGGGGCCTCCGCGGGCACCCGCGCACCCATCGCGACCAGCTCGTCGCGGCGGATCAACCCGCGGCGACGTAGCTCGGCGGATCCGTCGGCAGTGCTGTCCATTGTGGATAGTACGGCTGCCCGGGCCGCGGCCGCCCCGCGCCGACGCAACGCGGGCGGCCGCACATCCAGCACGATGAGTCCGGCCGGGATGCGTCGCGTACCGGGATCGCGAAGCAGCGCACGGTCCCCGATCCGCAGCGGCAACGGCTGCCGCAACATCAACCGCACGGTGTCCCCACCCAGCGGCCGGACCCGCACGCCCACCCCAGCCGCTCCCACATGCAACACCATCTCCGCGGCCAACCCCCCCGACATGGGGACATATCGGGGTAAAGAGCGGCCCGTTTGCCCCGATATGTCCCCATGTCGGGCCACGGTCGCGAGGCGGACGTCGATGGTGCGGGTGGCGAGCCAGGTTTTTGGGGTGAGCAGCGCAGCGCCGCGGTGCACGGCCTCGCGGGGTACGCCGCGCAGGTTGACCGCTACCCGGGCCACCGCGGGCGCGGCCTCCACGGCTTCGCCCAACGACTGCAGCGCCCGGACCGTCACCGTGCGCCCTGGCGGAACAAGCTCCAGTTCGTCGCCGACGTGCAGCGTCCCGCTGACCAGCGTTCCGGTGACCACGGTGCCCGCGCCGCGAATGGTGAACGCCCGATCCACCCAGAGGCGCACGTCAGCGTCGACGTCCGGGGCGGGCAGCCGGGTGACCAATTGGCTCAATGCGACGCGCAGTTCGTCGAGCCCGGCGCCGGTCGCGCCGGAGACGCAGACCGCGGGGATCCGGCCCAAAGTCGAACCGGCCAGGTGTTCCAGCGCCTCGTCGCGGGCCAGCTCCGGATCCATCAGGTCGCTGCGGGTCACCGCCAGCAGGCCATGCCGGACGTTCAGCGCGTGCAACGCATCCAGGTGCTCGGCCGACTGCGGCATCCAGCCCTCGTCGGCCGCGACCACGAACAGCACCGCGGGTACTGGCCCGACGCCGGCGAGCATGTTCGGCACGAACCGCTCATGCCCGGGCACGTCGACGAAGGCCACCGTCGCCCCGGTGGGCAGGGTCGGCAGAGTTGGCAGGGTCGTCCAGGCGAACCCCAGATCGATGGTCATTCCCCGGCGGCGTTCCTCCGCCCACCGGTCGGGCTCCATCCCGGTCAACGCGCGGACCAGGGTGGACTTGCCGTGGTCCACGTGACCTGCCGTGGCTACAACATGCATGCCAGGACCGCGTCGCGCAACGTAGCGTCCTGATCGGCTGGCAGTGACCGCACATCGAGCAGGCAGCGGCCGCGTTCGACGCGGCCGAGCACGGGGGGGCTGCCGGCTCGCAACAGTGGGGCGTAGCGCTCCGGAAGGCTGACTGCAGCGCTGTCCAGAGCCACCCCCGGTGCGCCGCCGCCGCCGACCGTCGCCTGCGACGCCACCGCGGTCGCGTCCACCCCGAGCGCGGCCAATGCCGTGGCGATCGCCGTCGCTCGCCGGTGCAGCGCGGCGGGGTCGGCTGACAGCGCTTGCGCGGTGGGGGTCGCAGGTCCGCGCAGGGTGGCTTCCAGCGCGGCGAGGGTGAGTTTGTCCACCCGCAACGCCCGGGCCAGCGGGTGCCGTCGCAGCGTGGTCACCAGCTGTTCGGTCCCCAGCAGCAGCCCCGCCTGCGGACCGCCGAGCAGCTTGTCACCGCTCGCGGTGACCAGGTCGGCGCCGTGCGCCAGCGCGGTGGTGGCGTCGGGTTCCTCGGGCAGCGCGGGGTGCGCAGTGAGCAGTCCCGAGCCGATGTCGGCGACTATCGGAACTCCCAGCCCGACCAGTTGCCCGATCGGAACCGAGGAAGTGAATCCGGTGATGCGGAAGTTCGAGGGGTGCACCTTGAGTACGAAACCGGTCTGCGGTCCGATCGCCGCGATGTAGTCCTCGCGGGTGACCCGGTTGGTGGTGCCGACCTCACGCAACCGGGCACCGGTGGACTCCAACAGCTCAGGGATGCGGAACCCGTCGCCGATCTCCACCATCTCACCGCGGGCCAGCACGATCTCGCGACCGGCGGCCAGCGCGGTCGCGGCGAGCACCAGCGCAGCGGCACCGTTGTTCACCACGTGCACAGCGCTTGCTGTGGGCACTGCCGCGGCCAGCGCGGCCAGCGCACCGGCCCCGCGGCGGCCGCGCCCACCGGTGGCCAGGTCGAGCTCGACATCGGTGGTGCCCGCCGCAGTGGTCAGCGCCTCGACCGCGGCGGCGGACAGCGGTGCCCGGCCGAGATTGGTGTGCAACAGCACCCCGGTGGCGTTGAGCACCGGACGCAGGGTCGTCGCGGTGTCCGGCAACGCGGCCAGCACGTCGGCGACGACACCAGCCGGCGCCACGACGCCGTCGCGTACCCGTTGCTGTGCCGCGGCCACCGCCTGCTTGACCTGGTGGCGTCCGAGCCGCTGGGCGGCCGCAGCCACCGCCGGATCGGCCAGCACCGCGTCGGTGCGCGGAACCTGCCGGCGGATATCCATAGCTCGCACGCTAGCGCCCTCCGCTGCTGGGCCCGTACCGCAGCGCTGTGGTTCGGGAAAGCCAGTGCTGTTAACTGAGAGGTGTCGGTAGGTCGAGGGGTCATCAACACCACCTGGTAGGGGTTCCAGGTGGACATGGTGAAGAAGATCTGCACCCCGTGTTCTGTCGAACGAGCGTATTGTGGAATTGGATGAGGCAGCCGCGTCCGGCGACGTTGTCGTGGTCACCGGTAATACGTGGTCCGCGAACCCACGGTCCAATTTCAGTCTTCAGCGCGGCGATGGCGGAGGCGAACGGGAATCGAACCCGCCTGGTCGAGTTGCTCGACCACGTCGGTGTTGAAGACCGCGGGGGCCACCAGGCACCCATACGCCTCCGCCGGAGATCTTAGGTCCTGAGCCGACCGCACCGACGGCTGCCCCCACTCGCCGCGAATGCACAACGGCCCGGCCGCTCATCGTGAGCGGCCGGGCCGTTGTGGTAGATCGTCGAGCTAACCTAGTGCGGTGGCGAGCTCAGCTGACGCCGAGCTTCTCCGCGGCCATCTTGGCTCCCTCGACCCGGTTCGTGATCTTCTGGAAGGCTACGTCGCGAGCGTAGTCAGGCGAGCCGTGGTTCGGCTTCTCATCAATGCTGAACGGCGAGAAGCCGCAGTCATCGGTGGCTCCTATCCTTTCCTTCGGGATGAAGTTCGACGCCCTCACCAGAGCATCGCGAACCTCTTCTGCGCTCTCGATGCGGGGGTTCAACGGGTTGATCACACCGATGTAGGCCATTTGCGTGACACCGTTCGCGTCATCGCGCAGGTGCTTCCCGATGGACTCGTAGACTGGGTCCTTGTCGCGTTCGCTCGCCAGTTGGATGAGGAAATAACCGGCATTCATCTGGAACATGCTCGGGAGCAGGTTGTTGTAGGGTACGTCGGCGCTATGTACAGAGTCGCGGTCTCCGCCAGGACAGGTGTGAATGCCGATCTTCGCCCGCTCCTCCGCTGAGAAGCGTGCGAATAAACGGTTGTTGAGCTCGATGAAGTGCGGCAGCAGACTAGCGCCTGTCCACGGGTTGCGTGGGTCTTCTCGGGTAGCTAGCCGGCCCTCGGTGAAGTCGACAGAAACCCGGGCGGCCCCGGCCGCGAAAACGCCGCGGATGTCTTTTTCGGCTTCGTTGATGAGGTCTTCCTCGAATTGCTCCCGGGAGTAGCCGGGCACCTCGTCTTTGAGCGGGTACAGCAGGGCCAGCATGGAAGGTGCGATCACGGCCTGCTTCATGGGCGTGTGCGCGTAGCCGATAGCTTTTTTCAGTGTGTCAGCGGCGTAGGTCTTGTACCGAAAGGGGCCACCGACGAGGCGCGGAAGCTGCCGCCCGTGGCCATCGGCGAAGATCGCGAAGAACTGGCCGCCTGGGCCGAGGTTGTCGGCGAGGCCGGTGCCGGCCAGGGTGTCAGCGAGAGGATAGGTGGCAAAGCTGGACGAGCGTTGCTCACCATCGGAGATGATCGGTGAGCCGGTGGTTTCAAAGCGTTCGATCGAATCGCGGACTGCGGCGTCCTGCTCAACCTCCAGTGCGTCTTTGTCGATCTTTCCCTCGTCATAAGCTGCGTAGGCGGCTTGCAGCTTGGAAGGACGGGGCAAGGATCCGACGTTCTCTGTGGGAATTCCAGTGGCCGTTCTCGGATCGTATTCAGTCATGATTTCCTCTCTGTCGTTTAGCTAGGCGAATCTAGTGATTGAGTAGGTAGACCGGCGATTGCACTGTTCGCTACGGTCTCCTTCCTGTCGCAAAACGGTCGTCCGAGCCCTCATGATGGCCGCGCCGATCACCTGGCGGCCCGAAAAACGGGGCACAGACAGGTCTGTCTAGCTGTGACTTGGATCATAGTCAGGTGGCAATGAGTCGGTCAACGGGCACCCATTTGCCGTACTTAGATTAGGCCAGCCGAGCGCCAGACATTGCTCAGAGTCTCGATTGACGCCGCCGAACGTGGGTGCGCAGCCACATTGCCAGGCCCACTGCGGCCAATACGCCGAGCACGACGTTGCTGGCCACGCCCAACCGGTCCTGCACCACGACCAAGCTGGCGCCGGCGAGGTATCCGAGGATGGCCACCGTGGTCGCCCAAAGCACCCCGCCGAGGAGGTTGTAGGGCAGAAACCTCCACCAGCTTAAGCCACTCATCCCGGCCAAGCCTGGCACAAGCGCTCGCAACAGCGCGGTCATGCGGCCGATCAGCACGACAATCGGACCGCGCCGGCGCAGCAGGTCATTGGTCGCGCGTACGGCGTCAGGTTTGACCAGCCGGTCCGGCAGGCGCTTGAGGAGCCGCTCGCCGTAGCGCCGGCCGATGCCGAATCCGACCGCATCGCCGATGACCGCACCAGCCACGCTGATCGGAATCACCGACCACAAGGACAGGGTCCCCACCTGCGCGGCAGCCCCAGCCACCAAGATCGCGATCTCCCCAGGGAAGATCACGCCGAGCATGGTGGAAGCCTCTAGCGCCGGACACAGGAAAGCCAGGATGAGCATCGGAGTCGGCGGAAGTGCCCGCAGGGCGTCGAGCACCATGCCCCGATCCTGACCCATCGACCAGACCACTGCCAA
>JAICSB010000237.1 GCA_025937115.1 Pseudonocardiaceae bacterium
GGAACCCAAGATGATCACCTTGGGTCGTTCCCGCTGCTCGCTGACCTCGGTCTCGGCCTCGGGGTCACTCTCGTAGGCTGAGTAGTGGTACGGGGTGCGAGCCGCGAACTCGGCGGCACAGGTGTCCACGGTCTTGTACACCGGCCGCACGCCCAGCCGGTGGCGCAGCGCGGCGACCTGCGGCTCGGTAAGCTCGGCGCGCACGGCAGCGAGCTGCCGGTCGGAGATGCCGGCGCGCTTGGCGCGGCGCAGCAGCGGCTCGTCCAGTTCCTGGGCGGCTACGAGTTCCGCCCGCAACTCCACCAGGCCGGCGATCTGGTCGATGAACCATGGATCGATCCCCGACGCCGCTGCAACCTGAGCCACCGTCGCGCCCAGCCGAAGCGCCCGCTCAGCGGCGTAGAGCCGTCCGTCATGGGGAACGCACAGCGCTGCCAGCTCCGAGGCCACGGTGGCGTCGGGTGGATCGGGCCTGGTCCAGAACCCGGCGGCGGAAGTCTCCATCGAGCGCAGCGCCTTGCCCAGCGCCTCGGGGAACGAGCGGCCCAGCGCCATCCCCTCCCCCACCGACTTCATCGTGGTGGTCAGCGTGGGGTCCGCACCGGGGAACTTCTCGAAAGCGAACCGCGGCACCTTGACCACCACATAGTCCAGGGTGGGCTCGAAGCTGGCCGGGGTCTCACCGGTGATGTCGTTGGTGATCTCATCCAGGGTGTAGCCGATCGCTAGTTTCGCCGCGATCTTGGCGATGGGGAAGCCGGTTGCCTTCGACGCCAACGCGGACGAGCGAGACACTCGAGGGTTCATCTCGATCACGACTAGCCGGCCGGTGCTGGGATGCACCGCAAACTGGATGTTGCAGCCGCCGGTGTCCACCCCGACCTCGCGAAGCACCGCGATAGCGACGTCACGCATGTGCTGGTACTCGCGGTCGGTGAGCGTCATCACCGGGGCGACAGTGACCGAGTCCCCGGTGTGCACGCCCATCGGGTCGATGTTCTCGATCGAACACACCACCACCACGTTGTCCCGATGGTCGCGCATCAGCTCGAGCTCGTATTCCTTCCAGCCCAGCACGCTCTCCTCGATGAGCACCTGATGCACTGGGCTTTCGGCCAGGCCCGCAGTACCAAGCCGTTCCAGCTCGGCTGGGGTGTGCGCCATCCCGGAGCCGAGCCCGCCCATGGTGTACGACGGCCGGATCACCACTGGCAGGCCGAGCTCACCGGCAGCATCGCGGATCTGCCCCAGCGAGCCGCAGACGGCGCTGCGGGGCACTTCGGCGCCCACCGCGTGCACCACGTCCTTGAACTTCAACCGGTCCTCACCGCGCTGGATGGCCTCGATGTCGGCGCCGATCAACTCCACGCCGTAACGCGCCAGCACCCCACGCTCGTGCAGGGCCACGGCGGTGTTCAGCGCGGTCTGCCCGCCCAGGGTGGCCAGCAACGCTGTTACCGGAAACCCGGCAGTCTGCTCGGCGGCGATCACCTTCTCGACGAACTCCGGGGTGATCGGCTCGATGTAGGTCGCATCGGCGAACTCCGGGTCAGTCATGATCGTCGCCGGATTCGAGTTCACCAGACTGACCCGCAACCCCTCCTCCCGCAACACCCGGCAAGCTTGGGTACCCGAGTAGTCGAACTCACACCCCTGCCCGATCACAATCGGCCCAGACCCCACCACCAGAACATGCCGAATATCAGCTCTCCTGCCCACTACTTGCCCCCTCGAGCGCTATTCGGAGCCGAATTGTCGTTTTCGACCCTCGCGGGACCGCCATTCGGAGCCGAATGGCGGTCGGGGTGGGCCATGAGCTGGTAGAAGCGGTCGAAGAGGTATCCGGCGTCGTGTGGGCCGGCGGCTGCTTCGGGGTGGTACTGGACGCTGAAGGCTGGGATCTCCAGGCAGGTGAGACCTTCTACGGTGTTGTCGTTGGGACAGAAGTGGCTGACTACCGCGGTGCCGAAGTCGGAGTCGAAGCGTTCGCCGGGCTCACCGACAACAGCGAAACCGTGGTTTTGCGAGGTGATCGCCACTCGCCCGGTGGCGTGCTCGACAACTGGGATGTTGATGCCGCGGTGCCCGTATCGCATCTTGTAGGTTCCTCGACCCAGTGCCCGGCCGAGGATCTGGTTGCCGAAGCAAATCCCGAACAGTGGCAGCCGTCGCTCCAGCACTTGGCGTGTCAGCTCGACCGCGTGGTGCGCGGTGGCCGGATCGCCCGGCCCGTTGGACAGGAACACGCCGTCGGGAGATAGCTCCAACACCTGCTCCAGGGTGGCCGTGGCCGGTAGGACATGCGTCTCGATCCCTCGCGTGGCCAGCATCCGCGGCGTGTTGAACTTGATCCCCAAATCCAGCGCCACCACGCGGAACCGCCGCTGCGCAACCCCGCGGGTGGCGGGGACGGTGTAGGGGTTGCTGGTGGTGACTTCGCCGACGAGGTCGGCGCCGGCCATCGGGGGGCTGGTCAGCACCCGCGCCAGCAGCTGGGTCTGGTCGGCCAACGCGTCGCCGGAGAAGATGCCGGCCCGCATCGAGCCGTGCTCGCGAAGCCGGCGGGTCAGAGCGCGGGTGTCCACCCCGGAGATCCCCACGACGCTTTGGGCCGACAGCTCTTCGTCCAGCGGCCGCAGGGACCGCCAGCTGGACGGTAGCCGGGCCGGATCGCGCACCACGTAGCCCGCGACCCAGATCCGGTGCGACTCGTCGTCCTCGTCGTTCCAGCCGGTATTGCCGATGTGCGGCGCGGTCTGCACCACGATCTGCCGGCGGTAGGACGGGTCGGTGAGGGTCTCCTGGTAACCGGTCATGCCGGTGGCGAACACTGCCTCACCCAGCGTCTGGCCCACCGCGCCGTAGGTTTCGCCGCGCACGATGGTGCCGTCCTCCAGCACCAGCAGAGCCAGCCCGCGCGCCGTTGTTTTGGTCAACACAGCACCTTCCCGTCCTCAGCGGTGATCGCGCCGCGCAGCATGGTGACCAGTACCCGGCCGGGCAGCTCCATCCCCTCAAAGGGGGTGTTGTCCGCGAGACTGGCCAGCTGCGCCCCGCGCACCGTCCAGGTGGCGTCTGGGTCGACCAGGATCAGTGTCGCCGGCTCCCCGATCGCGATCGGACGGCCTTGGCCCGTCGCCCCACCGATAAGGGCCGGGCGCTCACTCATCACCCGAGCCACCCCCCGCCAGTCCAGCAGGCCGGGGCGCACCATGGTGGCCTGCACCACTGACAGGGCTGTCTGCAGTCCCAGCATCCCGGGCCGGGCCGCGGACCACTCGCAGTCCTTGTCCTGGCCGGCGTGCGGGGCATGGTCGGTGGCCACGCAGTCCACGATCCCGTCGGCCAGTGCGGCGCGCAGCGCCGCGGTGTCGGCAGCGGTGCGCAGCGGTGGGTTGACCTTGTTGACCGGGTCGTAGCCGGCCAGGCGCTCATCAGTGAGCAGCAAGTGGTGTGGGGTTACCTCGGCGGATACCCGGATTCCGCGTTCCTTGGCCCACCGCAGCACCTCCACCGTGCCTGCGGTGGACACGTGGCAGACATGCAACGCCGCCGCAGCGTCCCGGGCGAGCAGGCAGTCCCGCGCCACGATCGACTCCTCCGCGGCGGCCGGCCAGCCGGCCAGGCCCAACCGGGCGGCGACTTCTCCCTCGTGGGCCTGGGCGCCGGCGGTGAGTCGGGGATCCTCCGCGTGCTGGGCGATCACCCCGCCCAACCCTCGAACGTACTCCAGGGCGCGGCGCATCAGCAGGGAATCGTGCACGCACAAGCCGTCGTCGGAGAACATCCGCACTGCCGCTGCGGACGCGGCCATGGCGCCCAGCTCAGCGAGCCGCTCCCCGCGCAGGCCGGCGGTGACCGCGCCGACCGGGTGCACATCGACCAGTCCGACATCACGCCCGCGCCGGTACACGTGCTCGACGACGACCGCGGTGTCGGCCACCGGGTCGGTATTGGCCATCGCGAACACCGCGGTGTAACCACCCAGCGCCGCGGCTGCCGAGCCAGTGGCGATCGTCTCGGCGTCCTCCCGGCCAGGTTCGCGCAGGTGGGCATGCAGGTCGACCAAGCCGGGCAACGCAACCAGGCCCCCGCCGTCGAAGCGCTCGGCGCCGGCTCCGTCCAGTTGGGCGCCCAACTCGGCGATCACCCCATCGCGGACCAGCAGGTCGACCGGATCGCCCACGCCATAGGGCCGGATCCCGCGCAACAGCAGGGGTCGGGTCATGCCTGATCCTCTTGGGCTGCGAGCAGGTGGTAGAGCACAGCCATCCGGACATGCACTCCGTTACGGACCTGTTCAGTGATCGCGGCACGGGGTGAGTCGGCAACCGAGTGCGCGATCTCCATCCCCCGCAGCATCGGCCCTGGATGAAGTACCACAGCGTGCTCGGGCAACAGCGCCAGACGCGCCTCGGTGAGCCCATAGTTGATCGAGTACTCCCGGGCGGACGGAAAGAACTGGCCGCGCATTCGTTCGGCCTGCACCCGCAGCATCATCACCGCGTCTGTGCCGGGTAACGCGGCATCAAGGTCATGCCCGACCGTGACCGGCCAGCCGCGCGCTTGCCGTATGCCCCAGTTCTCGACGCCCCAGGGCAGCAGAGTGGGCGGAGCGACGAGATGGACATGGGCACCCAGCGTGATCAAAAGGTCAATATTCGAGCGGGCGACCCTGCTATGCAGCACGTCGCCTACGATGGTGACGGTCCGCCCATTCAGGGTGCCCAATCGATCACGTAGAGTAGCCGCATCCAGCAGTGCTTGGGTCGGATGCTGATGGCTGCCGTCCCCAGCGTTGATCACATGCGTGGGCACCCAGTCGGCGAGGCGATGAGCCGCACCCGAGGCAGGGTGCCGGATCACCACGCAGTCCGCGCCCATCGCCGCGAGCGTGAACGCGGTGTCGCGTAGCGACTCACCTTTGGTCACCGACGACTCACCGGCAGAGATGTTGACCACGTCGGCGCTCATCCATTTGCCGGCGATTTCGAAGGAGGCGCGGGTACGGGTGGACTGCTCATAGAACAACGTGACCACGGTGCGCCCGCGCAACGTCGGTAACTTGCGTACCTCGCGACCCAACAATGACTGTTTGAGCGCCTCGGCGGTGTCGAGTAACGCGGTGGCAACCTCTCGCGGCAGATCAGCAGTGCTCAACAGATGCCTCACCGCTGGCTCCGGCGGATCACAACGGCATCGGTGCCGTCGGTCTCGACGAGTAGCACACCGACCTCCTCGTCCCGAGAAGTCGGCAGGTTCTTGCCTACATAATCAGCACGTAGCGGCAGTTCACGATGGCCGCGGTCGACCAACACCGCGAGTTGCACTGCCCGGGGTCGGCCATACTCACGCAGCGCGTCCAACGCGGCAGCAACGGTCCGACCGGAGAAGAGCACGTCGTCGACCAGAACGACGAGCACATCGTCAAGCCCACCAGCCGGCAGCTCAGTAATCTGCAGCGCCCGGGTCGGGCGCCGCCGAAGGTCGTCCCGGTAAAGGGTGATGTCCAGGGTTCCCAGGCGTGGCGAGGAACCGCCGAACTCCCGGATCCGATCCGCCAATCGGTGCGCCAGCGGGACGCCGCGAGTAGGGATACCGACCAGCACCAACGGCTCGGGGGCGGTGCGTTCGATGATCTGATGAGCCATCCGGGCGACGATGCGCGTGACCTCGGCCGCCGACAGCAGCTCGCGCTGCCGCGGTGGCCCTGCCTCGCCCACCGCGCCCGTCCCGGACGGGGACGACACGGTGGACCTCCTTCCCCGCCTCGCTGGACGGGCCTTAAAGGACGTCAGGTGCCGGACCGGCGCCGGACCCAGACGGACATTATCA
>JAICSB010000448.1 GCA_025937115.1 Pseudonocardiaceae bacterium
GTGGATGGTGCGTCTGGTGCTGGGGCTAGGTGCCGATGTCGTGGTCCGGACACCCCCAGAGTTAGCCGAGGCGGTGGCGCAGCGGGCTCGCGCGGCGATCCGCAGATCCGATCACCTCGCGCGGTCCGAGGCGGGCTAACGTCGTCGGCGTGGTTTACCTGATCAGCGGTGCGCTCGCCGCTGCGTGCGTCGTGGTGTTGTTCATGATGCTCCGGGCGCTTGTCGCTCCAGCGCGGCGGCTGGTCACGACGGTGCAGCGCAGCCGCGCTCACCTCGCCGACCGCAGTGGCCTGCTCGCTGCCCGGCTTGCGGCACTGCGGGTGGCGCTGGACCGGCGACGCCGAAGCCGACGCCGCAACGCCGGATAGCTGCACCGCGTAGCATCGGTCGCGCACCCGAGGCGAGAAAGGAGACCCACCATGGGCATTCCGTCTGGCTGGGAGCTGGTCATCCTGCTGGTAGTCCTGGTCGTGCTGTTCGGTGCCACCAAGCTCCCCACAGCCGCCCGGTCCATCGGGCAGTCCATCCGAATCTTCAAAGCCGAGACGAAGGGCCCGCGGTCGGAGCAGGAGCCGAGCGCGCCGGCGCCGCAGCAGGTGAATCCGCCCCAGCGCGACAACGATGCTCTTTCCTGACGACGTGGATCGGTGAGCGACATGCGTTTCCCGGCTGGGCCGGGCGGTCGGCGCAAGACCAATCCAGATGGCTCCATGACCCTCATGGAGCATTTATACGAGCTGCGTAACCGGTTGTTCATCGCGCTGTGTGCGGTCGGGCTCGGTGGCGTCCTCGGGTTCGTCTGGTGGGGGGTTTCGGCGTTCGGGGTGCCTAGCCTCGGTGATCTGATCACTCGGCCGTATTGTGCGCTGCCCCCGACGTTGCGGCTGACTCCGAACCCTGGCCGGTGTCAATTACTGCAGACCGCCCCGTTCGAGGTGTTCACCCTGCGGATGCAGGTCGGCTTGGCTGCGGGGGCGGTGCTGACTGCCCCGATCTGGGTCTATCAGATATGGGCGTTCATCACACCGGGGCTCTACGCGAAGGAGCGCAAGTTCGCTGTCACCTTCGTCGGTGCCGCCAGTGTGCTGTTCGCCGGGGGCGCTGTCCTCGCCTACTACGTGGTGCCCACGGGCCTTTCCTTCCTGGCGAATCTCGGCGGCGGCGAGTTCATCACCGCGTTGACCGGTGGCGCCTATATCGGTTTCCTGCTGACCATGCTCGCGGTCTTCGGTCTGACCTTCGAGTTGCCGCTGCTGGTGGTAATGCTCAACCGGGTTGGGGTCTTGCCTTACGCAAAGCTGAAACGGTGGCAGCGCGGCATCCTGTTCGGACTGTTCGTGCTGGCTGCCGTCGCCACCCCCGGCAACGACCCCATCTCGATGCTGGCCCTGGCCGGCGCGCTGGTCGTGCTGTTCGAGGCCGCAGTGCTGGTCGCTCGGCAGCACGACCGCGCCGTGGCACGCCGGCGAGCCGAGCAAGGCTGGGACGATCTCGACCCGGACGAGGCGTCACCGCTGGACGATCGGGTGGAGCCGGTGTCGTCGGATGACGCGCCGTCCCGCTACGACGACGCGACCTAGGGGACCCGCTGAATCGCGCGGACGCTTGATATGCCGGTGGCCCCGGTCGCGCTTGCTGTGCCAGTGGGAGAGAGTTCACTCATGAAGGTGTTGGTGGCTGGCTCCTCTGGATTTGTCGGCAGACGGCTGTGTCCCGCGTTGGAGCAAGCGGGCCACACAGTACGGGCGATGACGCGCCGTCCCGAGAAATATCATGGTGCGGGTGAGGCGGTTCGCGGCGACGTGCATGACGTCGAATCGCTGAGCGCGGCCCTCGCCGGTTGCGATGCCGCCTACTACCTTGTGCACTCCCTCGACAACGCCGACTTCGAGCGGCGGGACGCCAAAGCGGCGCGCACGTTCGCCCACGCCGCAGCCGAAGCGGGGCTGCGGCGGATCGTCTACCTCGGCGGCCTGGGCGACGACGCCGACGACCTGTCCGCCCACCTGCGCAGCCGCCGCGAAGTGGAGGAACTGCTCGGGTCCGGCGGTGTGCCGGTCACCACGTTGCGGGCCGGGATCATCGTCGGCCACGGCGGCATCTCCTGGGAGATGACCCGTCAACTGGTGGAACACCTGCCGATCATGGTCACTCCGCTGTGGGTTCAGACGCGAACCCAGCCGATCGCGGTGGCCGATGTGGTGCGCTACCTGGTCGGCGTACTCGAGGTTCCCGAAGCGGCCGGGCGCGCCTTCGACATCGGCGGGCCGGACGTTCTGGCCTATGTCGACATGATGCGCCGAGTCGCGGCGATCCAGGGCCGGCCGATGCTGATAATTCCTGTGCCGCTGCTCTCGCCGCAGCTGTCGTCGCTGTGGTTATCGCTAGTCACCGACGTCGACGTGCAGACCGGCCGCTCGCTGATCGACTCGATGACCAATGAGGTGGTAATGCGAGAGCACAGCATCCGGCGGCTGATCCCGTTCGAGCCGCTGGACTACGACAGCGCCGTACTTCAGGCCCTCGGCGAGCGGGCTAAGGCCAAGCGGGCGTCGTGACAAGCGCGGTGCGGAAATGGCGTCGACGCTGGGAACGGCTAGCGGCGGCGCTTCCTTCCTCAGTGGTGGACCAGGTCCCCTGGAGTCGCGGCGAATCCGACACCGCGCTGCACCGTCGCCGCCGAGTCGTCGCCGGGGCTTCCCTGGCCGGCGCGGGGCTGCTGGGTATGTCCCTGTCGACAAAACCCGGCTCCCCGCAGTTCTATGGCCTGACCCTCGGCGTGGCCGCGACCTGGATCGCCGGGGGGCTGGGTTCCGGCCCGCTGCACCTGGGTTGGGTACAGCCCCGCCACCAAGCCCTGCGCCGCCCTGTGATCGCCCCGGTGCTCACCGGGGTGGGCGCGTTCGCCGTGTTCTACATGTGCGCCTTCGCCGTCCGTCGCGTCCCAGTGCTGAACAGGGCGATCTCAGGAGTCCTGCAGTACGCCCACCAGGGATCGAGCCCACTCGTGCTGCTCACCACACTGGCAAACGGCGCCGGTGAGGAGGTCTTCTTCCGCGGTGCGCTCTACGCCGCCATCGGCGGCAGGCACCCCGTCGCCCTGTCCACCGCGGTGTATTCCCTGACCACCACCGCGACCCGAAACCCGGCGCTAGTGCTCACCTCGGCTGCGATGGGCACGCTGTTCGGCCTGCAGCGCCGGGCCACCGGCGGCATCCAGGCGCCGATCCTGACCCACCTGACCTGGTCGGCGCTGATGGTTCGCTTCCTGCCCCCGTTGTTCGGTGCGTCCAGCGGGCCTCCCGCTAGGTCGCAGCGACCGCGCCCTGTTGGAGCACCTCGGAAGGCATCGGGCGGTGCAGTCGCCAGGTGATCGCGATCGGTCGCTCGCCACGGTGTTCTACCAGCGTTGCTTCTCCCAGGCACACGTATGGCGCCGAGCCCAAGTCGTCGTAGCGTGTTTCGCGCACGAACAGGAGGACCCGACTGCCCCCCGCGAGATA